>CANSDD010000022.1 GCA_947645535.1 uncultured Mycoplasmatota bacterium | reverse complement strand
AAAAAGGTTTCAATCAAGTGCAAGATATTTTATACAATAGAAATGTTAGAGTGAATAAAGATGGAAAATTTTATAAATATACTGGATTTTTAAAATGTCCCGAATGTGGTAATAATTTATATAGAATATCTACTAAAAGAAATAATATTGAAACAGTATTTTATTATTGTAGCACTTATGTAAAAACAAAGAAATGTAACAAGCATTATATTCTGGAAAAAGAGTTGGACAATATAGTATTAGAATCTTTAAACAAACATATTGAATTAGTATGTGAAATTGATACTAAAATAGATGATGTTGTTTCAACTTCTAAAGTAGAATACAATAGTGAATTAAAAAAGATTAGATTAAATGAAATAAACAAAGAATTAGAAAAATATAAAAAATTATTAGATGAACTAAAAAAGGATTATAAGTGTGATTTTATCTCGGATGAAGATTATGATGACTTTAAACAAAAATATTTATACGAAGTTAATAAATTAAATTTAGAAAAAGAGAATTTAAGCAAAAATAAAATAAACTCATACAATTTAGAATGGATAAATCAATTTAAAAAAATAGGAAAACTGCAAGAAATTGACAGAAACATTGTTGATAGTTTTATTAAAAATATTTTTGTAAATGATGATAAAAGTGTAGATATTATTTTTAGGTATAAAGATGAATATAAAAACGCAATAGGGTATCTGAAAAGTCAAAATAATGTGTTATAATATATAAGGAAAAGAGAGTTATACCTTTAAATAATTTTATTAAAAAATATTATGTAGAAAGAAGTGATTTTAATGAATAATTCTGATAAAGAAAATGTTCTTAATAAAAGTGTAATCAACTGGTACCCAGGACATATGGCAAAAACAAAACGCTTAATTAAAGAGAATTTAGAACAAATAGATATTGTGTATGAAGTAGTAGATGCAAGGATACCATATTCGTCAAAAATAAGAGATTTAGATGAAATAATAAAAAATAAACCTAGAATTATGATTATGACAAAATATGATTTATGTGATAAATCAGAAACTAAAAAATGGATAGAATATTATGAAAGGCAAGGGTATTTTGTAATTGCTATGGATATAGAACATCAATTCCAAAAAAAGAGCATATTAAATTTAACAGAAAAATTATTAGTAGAAAAAAGAGAAAAACTAGAAGCCAAAGGAATGAGAAAAGGCCGAGCTAGAGTACTTGTTGTTGGAGTACCAAATGTAGGAAAATCAACATTGATAAATAGATTAGTAGAAAAAAAAGCGGTTGGAACAGGAAATAAACCTGGTGTTACTAAAGAACTTAATTGGATTCGTATTAGTGATGAAGTAGAACTATTAGATAGTCCAGGAATCTTATGGCCCAAAATTGATATTGGAAATATTGCCTATAATTTAGCCAGTCTTACTGCTATTAAAGAGGAAATATTACCATTATTTGATGTTGTAGAATATATATTAAGAACATTAGAAAAATATTATCCACAAACGTTAAAAGAAAGATATGGTATTGATACAGTAGAAGAAGATGTAGTAGAAACATTAGAGATTATCGGAAAAAGAAGAGGCTGTCTAATAAGAGGCGGGGAAATTGATTATGATAAAGTCATTACTGTTATTATGAATGATATCAAAAATGGAATGATTAAAAATATTACATTTGATAGATTAGAGGATTTACATGAAAACTAGTGAAATAAATATTTTAGCTTTAGCTTATTTAGGCGATAGTATTTATGAAATTTATATACGAAGATATTTACTTGAAAAAGGAATTCAGAAAGTAAAGGAATTACAAGATGAAGCAATAAAATATGTAAGTGCGAAAGGACAAGCTACTTATTTAAAGCAACTACTTGATAAAAATATTCTTACAAAAGAAGAAATAGATATTGTATATCGTGCTCGCAATCATAAAGGAAATAGGCATCCTAAAAATACTGATATTTTAACCTACAAACATGCAACAGCTCTAGAAGCATTAATTAGTTATTGGTATTTAGAAAAAAAATTTAAAAGATTAGAAGAAGTAATGAGAAAAATTTTGGAGGAAACTATATGTACGTATATGGAAAAAATGTAGCAACAGAAATATTAAAAAAAGATGATAAAATAGAGAAAATTTATCTTTTGAAGGATTTTAATGACGAATTTATAAAATCTGCTATACAGAAAAAGCAAATCTGTACAAAATATCTTACAAAAAAGGAATTAGATAAACTTGCAAATGGGAATCATCAAGGTATAATTGTATCTGTTCCCGATTATCAATATTCAGAATTAGAAGAATTATTAGTAAATGAAACTCCATTTTTAATTCTTTTAGATCATTTAGAAGATCCACATAATTTAGGTGCAATTATTAGAACAGCAGAAGCAGCAGGAGTAGATGGAATTGTGATTCCTAAAAATCGTTCTGTTAGTGTGAATGCTACAGTTGCAAAAACAAGCGCAGGGGCTATTAAAAATATGAAAATTGCACTTGTTACTAATTTAAAGCAAACAATAGAAGAATTAAAGAAGAAAGGTTTTTGGATTGTTGGAACAGATATGGAAGGAACTGATTTTGAAAAAATTGATTATCGTGGGAAAATAGCTATTATTATTGGAAATGAAGGAAGTGGAATGAGTCGTCTAGTAAAAGAAAGCTGTGACTTTATCGCTTCTATTCCAATGTATGGAAAGATTAACAGTTTAAATGCTTCAGTAGCGGCAGGAGTTATGATTTATGAGGCAATTAAACAAAGAAAGTAGGGAAAAAGGTGGAATACAGAGATTTTAATGACTATGAATTACTATCTTATATAGGGGAAGCGAATGAAGAAGCAGTAGAAATCTTGTATAAAAAGTATGAACCATTAATTACATCAATAGCTAAGAGAATGTATAAGCAAATAGAAAAACGTTCTGGATTAGAACTTTCTGATTTAATTCAAGAAGGAATGGTTGGACTTAGTTTTGCTATTCACACATTTGATGATAAAAATGGCACAATGTTTTATACTTATGCTCGAACTTGTATTGAACGAAAAATTATATCAGCGATTGTAAGTACTCAAAGATTAAAACATCGTCCTTTAAATGAAGCGATTTCCTATAATATTGAAAGCACAGGAAGAGAGCTTGTTGATTTTGATGTATTATTATCTGATAATACATTAAATCCAGAGGTAATGTTAATTAGTAGCGAAGCAGAAATTGAATTACAAAATGATATTTATCATTATTTAGGTGATCAAGAAAGACAAATTTTAGAATTAAAAATAAGTGGCTTTACTTATCCTGAAATAGCTGAACTCCTAGATATTTCAAAGAAAAAAGTAGATAATACAATGCAGAGAATTCGTGCAAAATTGAAAAAAATAAGAGATAAATAAAAAAAGTCTAAAAAAACTCTTTTTTTTTTTTATTATTGATGGTATAATAACTATGTTAAATTAGAGTAAGGAGATGCTCTAAAGGTAGAAGAAAAAGGGGAAGATGAAAATGAAAGAAGAATTAAAAAATATGCCAGTAAATACTCCTGAAAATATGATAGAGGAAGATTTTTTTGATAGTGATGAAGAATCTGGACCAACATTAGATTTAGATATTTCAGCAATTGAAGAAAAAGTAAAATCACATGTTTCTGAAAATTTTGATTTATCTAAATACAATAATGATAAAAAGGAAGAAAAAACAGTAGATGGAAATGGAACAGCAGGATTTGATGCGTTGTTTGATAGCTTATATAGTGATGTAGCAGGTGCAAACAACTTGATTACAGAACTTATTGAACGTAAGAAAACAATCAATAATAATGAAAATCTATTATCTGAATTAAAAGAAAAAATGGAAAAAGAAAGAACAGATTTCAATAGATATGTAGATGAACAGAAAAAAGCATTAGAGACAGAAAAAAATCAAGTTGATGATTATGTTAGAACACAACGAATTAGAATTCAAAGTGAAGAGGAAAAGTTTAATGCTGATGTGGATGCGACAAGAAAAGAAATTGAATTGGCAAGACAGTCATTAGAAACAGAAGAAGAACGTTTTGCACTTGAAAAAGAACAATTTGCAAAATATAAACAATTAGAAGAAGAAAAATTAAAAAATGAAAAAATCAAATTGGATTTAGGCAGAGAAAAATTTGAAAAAGAAAGAACAGTTTCAGAGGAAAGTTTAAAAGCTGCACAAGAACAATTTGAAAAAGAAAAAACTGTTACAGAAGAAAGCATTAAAGCTGCACAGATTGAATTAGATACGCAAAGAGAACAATTTGCAAAATATAAAGAATTAGAAGAGAAAAAACTTGAATTAGGAAATCATAATTTATCTCAAAGCTGTGCTCGTTTCAAAGAACTTGTATCTCAATTTAACTCTGGATTTTCACAATTACCATCAGATAAACAATAATAAGGGATTAGAAAATGCAGAATAGAGACTTATTGGTAAATGATTATGCACTAGAAGAACCAGTTGTTTTAGAAGCTTCAAATGAAATAGAGGAACAAGATGAATTTCTTGAACCTGCTAAACTAGATGATCCAATTGCATTTGAAAGTTCTGAAACGTTAGAAAGTTCTGATAATGCAAGTGATTTAGAAAATGAAGAACCAGTCAAATTGAGGGCAGAAACGTTAGAAGAAAAAAATACTTCTGATGGACCAGATATCAATAATATCTTCAAAATGGCTAATAATAATGTAAAAGAAGCAACTAATATTTTTCATAGAAATATGGAAATGAAACTTAAAATCGAAGAAAAATACAAACAATTAAAACGTGAAAAAGAAGATTTTGAGTTAAAAAAAGTTGCTGATAGAAAAAAGTTAGAGACATATAAAGATGAAGTATATGAAAAGTTAAAGAATAAGAAAAACGAAATAGAAGCAGAGATTAACAACTTAAAAATTGCTCAGAAAAAATTAGAACAAGATAAGTCAAAATTTGAGGAGCAAAAAAGGGATGAACTAGCAAAAATAAAATTAGAAAAAAATAAAGACATGGAAGAGCTTCAAGACAAACGTTCAGAACTAGAAACATTGGAAGTAAGTCTAAGATTAGAAAGAGAAAATATTGAAGAAGAGAAGCGTCAATTAGAAATAGATCGTATTAAATATGAAAGTGACATGAGTGAGCTTGCAAATAATTTATTAAAATTTAATGAATTAGTAGGAGATTTTGCGAATGACATGGGAAGATTTAGTGAAAATAAAAATGATATAAAAGCAGAAGATATAGAATAATCTTTTGTTTTTTTCTTGTTTTTGAATATCATAAATGCTATAATAACGAAAGAATGGTTGTGATATAATGAAAAATAAAGATATTAAAAGGGGAAGATATAGTTTAGTTTTTACAGATTCGATGCAAAAACACTTTATTTCAATTGCTTGTGATATTAATACTGGAGAAATTAAAGAACCACAAAAGAAAATAAAAAAGCTAGATTTACCAATTATTGATGAATATATATTGACCCATTTTAAAGATGAAAAAGAGCTCAAATCTTATTTAAATTCATTAGGGTATAAAATACCTGAAGGATATAAACCAAGAATTGCTTATCAGAGTAATCATCAATTAAAATTTTTAGAAGTAATATATCAAAATCATGAATTATATGAATTAGCGCTTCTTTGTTCTAGATACAAAACGAAATTTAGTGATGTAGCGTCAAGAAGAGATTTACCAAATATAGAACTTCGAAAACTTGTTTCTAAGGCTATTCAGTCGGAGGAATTATGGAAAATCTTTTATGCAGAGTTAATTAACTGTCTTCGAAATCCAAATTTTTATCACTATTTAACTCAAAATTCTATTTTAGGGGATCGTGCTCTTGGATATATTCATGATTATTTAGATAGTGAAGATGAAACAGAAGCATTTTTTTCAGCACGCTATTATTTAATTGATACATTTACAGCATATAAGCCAATTCGTGGAATTATAGTTTGTATGCAACAATATTATCAAATTTCTGGAATTGATGTAAGATGTGAAAGCGATATTTGTACATTAACAGAAAATTTAGAGAATGAAGAGAAAGAACCAGTCAAACATCATAAAAATAATAATTTCTTATCTTTATTGTCTGAAAGTCAACTTTTGTATTTAGAGAAGCATGAATATTTTTGCCAATTGTCTCAAAGGGAAAAAGAAAATATTATTGTTAGTTTATTATCGATTCCTTGGTATGAATGTGTAGATTATACATTAAAGGAGGAGGAAATTTTTTATTTCGAAAGTCATGAATATTTTGTAAACTTACCTTATTATGAAAAAATAGAATTTGTAAATCGCTATTTTTCTAAAAATAAACAAAAAAAATATCAAATGAAGAAAAAGTAAGATAAAATATTTTTCTTTTTTTTTTAGATTTTTTGTGTTATGATGAAAAAAAGGTAGGAGAAAAAATGAGTGATATAATAGAACAGTTTTTGAAATATATAAAAGAGCAAAAAAAGTATTCTGATAATACAGTAATTAGTTATCAAAATGATTTAGAGACTTTTCTTCTTTTTCTAAGAGAAAATAATATTTCTAAATTTTCAAAATGCACTTATGAACTTATAAGAAAATATTTGCTATTTTTACACAATCAAGGTTATCAAAATAAAACTATTTGTAGATATATTAGTACTCTTAGAAGTTTTTTTAAATATTTAAAATCGAAAAAAATAATTGATGATAATCCCATGTTACTTGTTACTAATCCTAAAGTAGAAAAAAAATTACCCAAATTTTTATATTATCAAGATTTGGAAATATTATTAGAAAGTCCTGATGTAAGTACTATTTTAGGAAAACGTGATTCATTTATTTTAGAATTATTATATTCTACTGGTATTCGTGTTAGCGAGCTTGTTTCTATTAAGATGCAAGACATCAAAAAGGGAGAACAGAAAATATATATTACAGGTAAAGGAAATAAAGAGAGAATTGTTCTGTATGGTAATATTTGTAAGAAAAAATTAGAAGACTACTTGAATGTACGTACACAATTATTAAAATCATTTTCTTATGATTATTTATTACTTGATTCTAAGGGACATCCTTTAACTCCTCAAGGAATTCGTTATATTATAAATAAAATAATAGAAAAAGCAGGTCTACATATTCATGTTCATCCACATATGTTAAGACATACTTTTGCTACACATTTATTAAATGAAGGGGCTGATTTAAAAACAGTACAAGATCTTTTAGGGCATGAAAATTTAGAAACAACAGGAATATATACTCATGTATCAAATGAACAACTAAGAAAAAGTTATTTGAATGCTCATCCAAGGGCAAAGAAATGATAGAATTTCAAAGAGAATATATGTTTCGAACCAAAAAAATCCTTGTAAGAGCATTTAATATCTGTTATACTTATAGTGGGTTAAACATACAAGGAGGGATTTGATGACAAAGTTTGTTTATGCCTTTCATGAAGGAAACAAGGACATGCGTAATTTGCTTGGTGGAAAAGGAGCTAATTTAGCTGAAATGACGAATATTGGGCTTCCAGTACCTCAAGGTTTTACAGTAACGACAGAGGCTTGTAACCAATATTATGAAGATGGAGAAGTAATTAGTGAAGAAATTAAAAAACAAATTTTTGAAAAACTTACAGAACTAGAAACATCAACAGGAAAAAAATTTGGTGATGCTAAGAACCCATTATTAGTATCTGTTCGTAGTGGTGCTAGGGCAAGTATGCCAGGAATGATGGATACAGTATTAAATCTTGGACTAAATGATGAAGTAGCAGTAGGATTTGCGGAAACATCTGGTAATCCTAGATTTATTTATGATTCTTATCGTCGTTTTATTCAAATGTTTGCAGATGTTGTTAAAGGGTATCCAAAGGCATCATTTGAACGTTTGCTAGATAAAATAAAAGAAGAAAAGAACGCAGCTTATGATACTGATTTAAATGCAGAAGATATGATGGAAGTGACTGAAAAGTTCAAAGGGGTATATAAGGAACTATCAGGAGTAGAATTTCCACAAGATCCACGTGAACAATTGATGGAGGCAGTAGGAGCAGTATTCCGTTCTTGGAATAACGAAAGAGCAAATATTTATCGTAGAATGAATGATATACCATATAGCTGGGGAACAGCCGTAAATGTCCAAGAAATGGTATATGGAAACAGAGGAAATAATTGTGGTACAGGAGTAGCATTTACAAGAAATCCAGCAACTGGAGAAAATAAACTTTATGGTGAATATTTAATCAATGCTCAAGGAGAAGATGTAGTTGCTGGTATTCGTACACCAGAATCAATTGAAACATTAACTTCTGAAATGCCAGAAGTGTATAAAGAATTTGATCGAGTAGCACATATTCTAGAAAATCATTATAAAGATATGCAAGATATGGAATTTACAATTGAAAATGGAAAGCTTTATATGTTACAAACTAGAAATGGAAAAAGAACTGCTGCTGCAGCAATTAAAGTCGCTGTAGATTTAGTAGCAGAAGGAATGATTAGTAAAGAAGAAGCTATTTTACGTGTGGAACCTAAACAATTAGATCAGTTATTACATCCAACATTTAAAGCTGAAACATTAAAGAGTGCAAAAGTAATTGCGAAAGGTTTAGCTGCTTCGCCAGGAGCTGCTGCAGGAAAAATTTATTTTACAGCTGAAGAAGTCAGTGAAGCTTCTAAAAATGGTCCTGTTATTTTAGTTCGATTAGAGACATCTCCAGAAGATATTCAAGGTATGAATGATGCACAAGGTATTTTAACAATTCGCGGGGGAATGACAAGTCATGCGGCAGTAGTTGCCCGTGGTATGGGAAGATGCTGTGTTAGTGGTTGTGGAGAACTTGTTATTGATGAAGAGGCTAAAACATTAAAAACAAAAGAAGGTCTTGTATTAAAAGAAGGCGATTTTATATCTCTTGATGGTAGTACAGGGACTGTATATGAAGGAAACTTAGAAACGATTCTTCCAGAAATTAGTGGTGATTTTGAGACATTTATGTCTTGGGCTGATGCTGAGAGAAAATTAGAGGTTCGTACAAATGCTGACACTCCAAGAGATGCAGCACAAGCAAAAGCTTTTGGTGCACAAGGCATTGGACTATGTCGTACTGAGCATATGTTCTTTGAAGAAGAGAGAATCTTTGCTGTAAGGCAAATGATTACAGCTGAAACATTGGAACAAAGAGAAGCAGCTTTAAATAAAATTCTTCCCATGCAAAGAGGCGATTTTGAAAAATTATTTGAAGAAATGGATGGATTAACTGTTACAATTCGTTATTTAGATCCACCATTACATGAATTTTTACCTCATACAGATGAGGAAATTAAACCTCTTGCTGATGCACTTGGAATGACATTTGAATCATTAAAAACAAGAATTGATTCATTAAAAGAATTTAATCCGATGATGGGACATAGAGGATGCCGTTTAGCAATCACTTATCCAGAAATTGCGAAAATGCAAACAAGAGCAGTTATTGAAGCGGCAATTAATGTTAGTAGAAAAGGTATTAAAGTAAAACCAGAAATCATGATTCCACTAGTTGAAGATGAAAAAGAGTTACAATTTGTTAAGAATATTGTAGATGAAGTTGCGACAAAAATAATTGAAGAATCAGGTGCTTCTATTCATTATGAAGTAGGTACTATGATTGAAATCCCAAGAGCTTGTATTGTTGCTGATAAAATTGCCGAAAGTGCTTGCTTCTTCAGTTTTGGAACAAATGATTTAACTCAACTTTCTTATGGCTTTTCTAGAGATGATGCAGGAAAATTCTTAGCTGATTATTATGATAGAAAAATATTTGAAAGTGATCCGTTTGCTAAATTAGATCAAACTGGTGTTGGAGAATTAGTAAAAATGGCTGTTATAAAAGGTAGAGCTACTAGAGAGAATATTCATTTAGGAATTTGTGGAGAACATGGTGGTGATCCAGCAAGTGTAGAATTCTGTCATAGAATAGGGCTTACTTATGTATCTTGCTCACCATATCGTGTTCCTATAGCGCGTTTAGCTGCTGCACAAGCTGCTGTAAAAGAAAAATTAGGAGAATAGAAAGAGATAAAAAACTCTTTCTTTTTTTATCAAAGTTTTTGATTTTCGTGATATAATAAATAAGGTGATGCTATGAAAATTTTATGTATAGGACATATTGCGTATGATATAACAATTCCATTAGAACAATTTCCAATAGAGAATACTAAAAATAGAGTACCTTCTAGAGTGGAATGCGGAGGAGGGCCAGCTAGTAATGCAGCATATTTGCTTGGAAAATGGGGAATGGAAGTATATATTGCTGGAGTGATTGGGAGAGATTTATATGGTGGAAGAATAAAAGAAGAGTTTGAAAATATAGGAGTAAAGACAACATATTTAGAAATGAATCAGGAGCATCAAACAACTTCTAGTTTTATTATTGCAAATAAAAGTAATGGTAGTAGAACTGTATTTACATATAGACCTAGTACAATCAAAATGAAACCAATTGAATTGAATTTTGAACCAGATATCATTTTGACTGATGGACAAGAAATAGAAATGACAAAAGAAATTATTAAGAAATATCCTAATGCCATTAGTATAATTGATGCTGGAAGAGCAAATCCAGAAATTATAGAATTGGCCAAATTGGTAAATTATACAGTATGTTCAAAAGAATTTGCAGAAACAGTTACAGAAATGAAAATCGATTATGATAAGCCAAATACTTTAATTGATCTTTATAAAAAAATGGAATCTATATTTAAAAATAATATTGTTGTAACATTAGAATCAAAAGGGGCTTTATATAAGTATGGAAATCAGGCAAAATTGATGCCATCAATTAAAGTGAATGCTGTAGATTCAACAGGAGCAGGGGACTTATTTCATGGAGCTTTTGTATATGGAATAGCCAAGAACATGCCATACGAGGAAATAATTAAACTTTCTAATGTAACAGGAGCTTTATCGGTAACAAAAATTGGTGGTCGTTATTCTGCACCTTCAATAGAAGAAATAAAGGAAGTATATCATGACTTTAGATAGTGTAGTTTTTATAGAGCAATATCCAAAAGTTGATTTACATGGATATGATAGAGAAACCGCACGTGTAGCAATTGAAGATTTTATAAAAGAAAATAAAAAATTAAAAAATGAAATATTTGTAATTGTACATGGTATAGGAAGTGGTATACTAAAAGAAACAACAAGAAATGTTTTATTAAAAAATAAGAATGTATTGGAATTTAAAACATATTATTATAATAATGGTTGCACTATTGTTAAGATTTTGGTGTAAGTAAAAATAGAGTTTGAATAATCAAAAATAATGAGTATCAAATTCTATTTTTTATAATTTTTATAAAGCAGTGATTTAACCCATAAAAAAGGCCCATAAATTGACAAAAGACTATATATATGGTATGATTAAATTATGTGAACGAAGAGAAAAATTCATGATTTGACAAAGTATATCTTTTATGATACTATAATGCAACCCATTTGGAAAAAAAGAGTTTGTGGGCTAGAAAAATTTGTGCAAATAGTGTTATTGTAAAAATAATTTGACAAATTTTGAATCTTATGATATTATAACGCAACCAAGTTGAGAAGGGGGAATTATTATGTATGAGTACGAAGAAAGAAAAGACAAAAGTTCAATTAAAGGGGTTATAATTCAAATTTTATTGATGGTCATATTTATATTTATTTTAATATGGTTATTTCCAACAAAAAGCGATTTAGATAAACTAAAGCCAACAGAAAGTATAAGCTCATTGAAACCATTATATGATCGTATTTTTAATGAAAATATAATTGCAATGAAAGATTCAGCTAAAAGTTATTATACAACACCAAGACTTCCTAAAAATGTAGGAGATAGTGTATCAATGACTTTAGGTGAAATGCTTGATAAGAAAATTATTTTACCTTTTACTGATAGTGAAGGAAAACAATGTGATTTAGAAGAATCATATGTGAAAGTGACAAAAGAAGATGAAGAATTTGTCATGAAAGTAAATTTAAAATGTTCAAATCAAGAAAATTATTTATTAGTAATTATGGGATGCTATGATTATTGTGAAAATGGTATTTGTGAGAAAAATGAAGAGGATGTTAAAAATCCAGTTATCAATCCATCAAGACCAACTACAATTATTACAGATGGTGTTATTAGACCTATAATCAATAACAATATTACAATTAATAATAATTATTGTGTAAATGAAAACTGTACACCAGGAGCGATGAAATATTATTGCCAATATGTAAATGGATCATATTATGGTAAAACAGGTGATAAAGTAGATAAAGCAACTTATGAAAAAGAGTGTAACTTGGAAGAAAAATATTACTGTAAGTATATCAATGGAGTATATTATGGTAAAGAAGGAAATACAGTAAGTAAAGAAACATACGAAAAAGAGTGTGGAGAACCAGAACCAACATATATTTGTAAATATGTAAATGGAGTATATTATGGAAAAAATGGTACTTCTGTAACAAAAGAAGTATATGATCAAGAATGTGGAACAGTTATTCCAACATATACTTGCAAATATGTAAATGGAGTATATTATGGGAAAAATGGAAATGTAGTAACAGAGTCTGTTTATAAAAAAGAATGTGGAGAACCAGAACCAACATATATTTGTAAATATGTAAACGGAGTATATTATGGAAGTGATGGTAGAGTAGTAAGTCAATCAACATATATTGCAGAATGTACAACGCCAGCACCAACATATAAATGCCAATATGTAAATGGAGTATATTATGGAAAAAATGGAAATGTAGTGACACAAGAAACATATATTGCAGAGTGTACAACACCTACACCAACATATAAATGTCAATATGTAAATGGAGTATATTATGGGAAAAATGGAAATGTAGTAACACATGAAACATATATTGCAGAGTGTACAACACCAGCACCAACATATAAATGTCAATATGTAAATGGAGTATATTATGGGAAAAATGGAAATGTAGTAACACAGGCAACATATATTGCAGAGTGTACAACACCTACACCAACATACCAATGTAAATATATGAAAACAACAGCAGCGAGTTATTCTAATTGGTCAGGTTGGTCAGATTGGTCAGAAACAAGAGAAACAGCAAGTAATTTGAAACAAGAACGTTATAAAACAGTAACTCAACAAAGACAAGAAAATCAATTAATTGGTTATAAAAATGTAACTTATAAAGATCCGAATAAACCAGTATATGGTCAAAAACAAGTTTTGATTGGCACAAGAACTCAAACTGAATGTGCTGAATATGGTTATGTAATAACTTCTACTGGTAGTGTTAGTACGAATGTTACATATGGTGCTTGGACTTCAGCTGGATTAGTGAAGCTTTATTCTACACCTACTAATACAAGTACAGTAAGATATACTAAAGTATCTGTGGGAACTGAAACTTGTGGAGATTGTGGCGCTAAATTGTATACAATCTATAAGAAAGAAACAAGAACAGTTAGCAAAACTAGCACAGGAGCAAGTGAAAGTTCAACATATAAATGTTTAAGAACTTCATCTTATGAAGTACCTGTTTATGGAACTCAAAATGTAATTATTGATTACGATACTTCAACTAAAGTAGAACCAGTATATGGATTAGTTACTGTTGAAAGACAAGTTACTTTATATAGTTATAGAACAAGAAGTGTAATCAATGGAAGGGTTGATTATCAAATTAGTAATTGTAACAATTCCAGCCTATTAAATAATGGATATCAAATTATTGATAAGTGGGAAGTTTAGAATAAGAAGGAGATGGAATTATGAATTTTTTACAAGAATTAGCAGAAAAAAGAAAAAATGATATTATACTTAATATAGAATCAGACGCATTTGCTGATATGGAATCATTAAATGAAGAATTAGAACGTATTGTAAAAATTATGTTAGGTCAAGCAATGCGTGTTGGAATCAAGAAAGAAGATGCTTCTTCTTTTCTTGAAGCTAATTTTGTACCAGAAATTAAAGAATATTATTCTTCAAAAATTGATCCATTTGAATCAATACCAGTAAATTATCATTTCGCAGATGATAAAGCTGAAATAGAAGCTTTAATAGCAGAGGGAAATATATCTGAAGCAGAAGCAAAAATAAATAATTTAATAGAATTATTTAATGATACAGAAGTAGCTGAAGCTATGATTATGAATGGTGATTTTACAGCCGAAGATGCAGAATACTTTAAAAATACAGATTTAATAGCATTACAAGAAGCAATAGAAGCAAAGAAAAATGAGGAACCAAAATTAAGTGTTTGGGATAGGATAAAAAAAGGCTTTGTATTTATTACAACTGGAAAAAATCCTTATGAAAATAAAAATATTGAATTAGAAACTGAAAAATTATCAGAAGAAGAAAAGAAAACATTAAAAGAAAAATTAGGCGATTTTGTTAGTAGACATAAAGGAAAAATTGCTATAGGAGCCGCAGCAGCTTTATTGGCAGGTGGAATTGCAATTGGTTCTCATTTGCACAATCAAGCCCAAGAGGATGAACCTACTAGTTTAGAAGATGTTCAAAATAATATTGAACAAGTAGAAGTAGAAATGGCAACTTTTGAGGTAGATGAATATCATAATTTTAATATAAATGATGAGCAAACACATATTGAAAAATTAAATTTATTGGCAAAAGCATTTATGGAACGTGGAGTACGTGTTGTCTCAGAAGATGAGTGTATGAATTTAGCTAATCAAGGTATTCTAGCTGTTTCTCCAGAACAATTAGATAATTGGCTTATTTCTATGAACTTAGAAGATATGAGTGATTTAACATTTACAAAGCTATTAGCTGATAGTAGTACAGATAAAGAAGAATTGACAAGTGATTTTACACGTATTTGTAATGTATTAGGTTCTATTTATACTACTAAAGAGGAAAATCCATTCATTTACGAATTTATATCTAATAAAGAGTATAGTAAATATATTAAGGCATATGAAGAAGCAATAATTGAAAATCAAAAAGGAAATCAAGATTCTTTGGTTAATTTAATTAAAAGTCGAGTTTATAATCCAGTTGCTGGAACGAGTAGCGGTTCTTTAGGTATGCTTTCAACATCTTTGATTTATCAACAAGCTAATGTATATAATGCTAGAGTAGTTGGCCAAGATATTATGAATTTATATAATATCAATAATGATTGTAAAACAGATATGATTACGACATTCTATTCTGATGATTGGGCAGAATATACAAGAAAAGTTAATGAAAAATTATCAGCAGCTATTGCTTATATTGGTTCAGAAAAAGATGCTTATTTTGCTTATTTACAAACATTAACAGATGAGCAAGATGATAATAAAGTATATATTGAAAACCAAGTATTACTATATTTAGAAAAAGAAAATATCCAATTAGGAGAATGGGATCTTATTGATGAAATCGCTAATGATCGTTATGTAAAATCTCAAGGAACAGGAAATACTACTAATAATAATGCAACAATATCAACTCCAACTGGTGGAGGAACAACAACAGAAAAAGTCATTCCAAAAGAACCAACAACAGAGGAAGAGAAAAAAGTTCAAGAAGAAACGGAAAAAGAGTTAGAAGAAGACAATAGAGAAAGTTTTGAAGATACTATAGATAAATTTGTAAAAAATAATAATGGTGAGGTGTCAAAAAATGAGAATGGAGATGTTGTTATTCAACTTCCAGAACAAGAACCAATTATTGTAGATACTGATACAATGGGCGCTTATGATCCAACTAAAGATTATCAAGGGCCGACATATAATAATTATGGTGATTACATATTAGATCATCAAGATCAAGCTGGTTATATTCCTGGAGTTGGTAACGTAGTAATTACTGAAGAATCACCAATACAAGTTACTAATCCAAATGTTCATGTTGATACAAATGGTACAATTATTGATAATACAACTAATCAACCAATTATAACTGGTACTCAAGATCAAATTCAAAATATTATAAATCAACATCCTTCTATAGGAGAGTGGACAGTAGTAGATGAAGGAGAAATACATTATTCTCCAGTAGATGATACATTATCTAGTACACAATCTACAATAAATCAAGGTAATAATGGTAATGGCACTAATTCATCAAATATTGGAAACAATTCAAACCAAATAGGAGGAAGTTCAAACTTGGGTGGAAATAATTCAACTCAAATAGGAGGAAGTTCAAACTTGGGTGGAAATAATTCAACTCAAATAGGAGGAAGTCAAAGTCCAAGCATTCCATCAGGGGTTGATGAAGATGTATATGCTGGATTAACAGAAGAAGAGAAAAAAGAGTTAGACGAAATATTAAATGGTTGGAAAGAACCAGTAGCAGGAGAAGTAGTAGGCGAAGAATTCATACCAATTGATGTTACTAATTCTATGAATCAATCTTCAACACTTGAATCTGCAATTAAGTATGGTGCATATACTGCCGATCAATTGCGAAATAATCCTTCATTATGTGAAAATCTTACAGCTGATGTGCAAAATCAATTAAGAATTGATCATCCAGATATTTGGCAGTTATATATGAACTGGGTTGCAGAGCAAAATGCTATGGTTGCTGTTGCTTCTGAAACTGAAACTGAAACTGAAATTACAACAGATTATGTGTCTCAAATAGAAGCTTTAGAAGCTGTTAGAGCTGAATTAACTGGTGAAGAAATAACAAATGAATTAGAAGCAGGTAAAACTTTATAAATAGGAAAGAGTCGTAGATATTAGTACCTGTCAAGTACTCACTAAATAAAAATATTAATTAATTTGAATATTTAAGGCGATATTGAACAGGTGATAAATATCCAAGATTCTTTTGAATACGTTCGTTGTTATACCAATGGACGTATTTTTTAATTTCTTTAGTTGCTTGTTTTCTAGTTAATTTATTAAATTGACAAAGCCATTCATGTTTGAGTTGGAAAAACCAATTTTCTATAGGACAATTCTCCCAACAATACTCACGGTGTGACATACTTCTTTTAAATCCTAGCCTTTCTGTAAGTTCTACGTATTCATAAGCAAAATATACTGCTCCTTGATCTGTATTTACTATCGCTTCTTTTTGTGGATTCAAATCTTTATAACTTTCTTTTATTAAATTTATATCATTGTTATTTGATGTTGAAAGTGATACAATTTCATTGTTGAAGTAATTTTTTATAGCTGATAAATATAAAGTTCCATCAGAACATTTTATATAGCTAACATCAGAAGAAAACTTTTGACCTGGTTTTTCTGAATTAAAGTTACATTCAATTAGATATTGATCCTTATTTGTAAGGTTCTTTTCTTTTGCTCTTGAAACCGATAACCCCTTCTTAGTACGTTTTATTGTTTCTAAATTTAAAATATGCTTATATCTTCTAATTAACTTATGATTTAAAACCATTTTTGACTTATTTTCTATATGTTTCTTTAACCTTATTGTTCCATAAATCCCTTTAACATTTTTATGTTCCTCTGATATAACGTCAGTAATTTCTTGTCTAAAATTATTAACAATTGGTTTGCCAATCTTACACCACTTATAATAACTTCTTCTATTAACATTTAAAACATTACATATCCTTAATATAGGATATTCAGATTTCAATCTATCAATTATTTGATATTTTTCTATTTGTGTTGCTGAGAGCGGATTTCCATCAGAAGAGCATAGGATTTTTTTAATATATCAATATCCTCCAATTCTACTTGATATTTCTTTTTACCACGATTATCAATTCCTAATCTTCTTTCATCATATTCTTGATTCCATCTACTTACTGTTCCCATACCAGAAATTCCATATTTATTATTTAGATATGAAATAGTAGCTCCATTTTTAAATTCTTTTACAATCTTAACTTTTTGTTCTAAAGTTCATTTTTTATGTTTTCCCATGAAAAAATACCTCCTTGATTCTTTCTAAATAAAATTTTATCATTCTTTTTATTTAGTGTGAACCTTAAAGGTATTATAATCTTGCTTTCCTTTTATTTCACATATTTTACTAAAACTGTGGATTATTTTTTCATAGGGTGTGAATGAGCTTTGTAATATCTTATTATCTCAGTAATTTCAATAATTTTTGGGGGGGTGAATAGTTACGTTTTTTCTTGTCAAATGATTCTTAGTGTAAAGAGTTTTGGGGATTTTTAGTAAAAAAACTAGAAATTCCTTTTTTATAGTTTAATGAAAGTATTGGCCAATAGAAGGAGTAAATAATTTATTTTTGTATGTAGGAATAAAAGTTTTATAACGGTCAAAAATATCAAAGTTTAAATGTTCAATAGAAATGTGTTTTATTTCTGTAGAATTAAAGTTAGTAAGACATAAGTGTTTAATATTTTGTTTATTGATAGTATCTTCACGTTTAAGGTGTTCAGATTTTATAAAATGAACTAATTGATTAAATGCCCTTTTATTGTCATT
>CANSDD010000021.1 GCA_947645535.1 uncultured Mycoplasmatota bacterium | reverse complement strand
TAATATTTATTACTCTCGAATTAAAAGTTCGAGTTTCCTATCAATCTGGTGCGAGAAGGAAACACGTTTACAACTTTTCGCACTCCAAAACCAGTTATCGCTTTCTATAACAATTATACTACAAATTTCTTTATTTGTAATCAATTATTTCAATTTTTGTTTTTATTTTTTGCCTATTAAATATGTCAATGGTGAACAGAGTGAATTTATTTTACCATTGACATATATCTATTTATAATTTTACTTTGCAGAAAGGCAGAACTTGCCTTTGTGCTTATATATTACTATAAGCAACATATATCTTACTAAACATAGTTCTAAAAAAATACTTCACAAAAAAAGAGGCTATTATGAAATCATATTTTCAATTTCACAATAACCTCTTATATATAACTGTCCTATTATATTCCAATTCCTTTATTGACAACAGGAACCCACTTGAAATCCTATAAATCAATAGGCAAGCAATAAAAAGTATATTGCTTAGCCAAAGAGCATTACGAATTGTCAAGTGCCTATTGTTCAATAAATTTTCTCGGCATATAAAATATTTTATTCTGTTTCAACTTCCAATGAATTTTCTAAACTATCTCCAAACGTTTCTTTTCGATAAGTTAAAAACTCATCAATTAAACCATTAAAATCAAAGTCTAATTTTTTTACTTCTTCGATTATAGAAATATCATACAATATTTCTGTTATGAAATCTATCTTATCACAATAATCTAACTTGTAAAAAGTAGATATAATAGAATTTAAGGAATTCTTATCTTTTACATAAGGTTCAATATCAATACCATTTGGATTGATAGTTATTCCCTCTTTTGATGCTCCAATAACTAATAAATTCGTTGCCAATTTCATTGGATCATCCAAATTTACGAACTGTGATTCAAATACTAATCCATCATTTTCATAAGCCTCATCACTATTAGAATAATTTCCATCATTGATAAGACCATTTTCGATATGATTCAAAATAATCCCCATCACATAAAGTTTTTTTGAATCATCTAATTTTCTAAATTCAATTACTGCATTTTTTGCTAATTCACTAATATTTTCTCTCATAAAAATTCCTCCCTCTAAATTAGCATTTTAAGCCATTTTTAAAGACTTTATTTTTTTAGCAATACAAGTGATAAAGTCCTCTGTTTATTAACCAATACAAGAACATTTAATATCTTAAAATAGGTTTTTGGCTTAAAATATTTATCACTCCAACTCACAAAAAAATCAAGAGTTTTTTTGCAAAAAAATAAAATTTCTTTTTAATTATAATTCTAAATCGTATTGTTTTACATTTTGCTCTACTTCGCAGACAATTTGTTCATCATTTTCATCAATCCCAAGCTCTTTATATATCTCATTTTTTCTTATAGTTAAATCTTTCAATTCTTGCATTTTATTAAATGGTCTTTCAAGTTCTCGTTTTATCTCTTCAATTTTACTATTTGTTTTTTCGATATTTTCAGAAAACACTGTCTTTCTTTTAGGGATATCTTTCAAACTATTCTCTAATTTAATCATAAATGAAACATTGTTAGAAGAAAATTCAAATGGATATTTATATGCACCTTTCAAATAAAAGTGTGGTAAATGGGCAACTTCATCTGTATAGGCTGTTATCTCTAAATCGCAAAAATGTCCTAAAACTGTTTCTTGTGATTTTAATATTTTACTTAATTCCCAAAGCTTTTCGCCAGCCTTAGCACGTTCTGTATAAGTAGTTCCCATGATTTCAATAGAAAATTTATCTCCAGATGTATCTCTTACCTTTGGGATATCTTGATCAATAAGTTTTACAATTCTTTGATTTTCTTTTAATTCTGTTGGAAGTTTTACCATTATATCGTTTTCCATTTCTCTTTTTGATGAATCATATCTAGCTTTTGATAAACTTAATTGTTTCAATTCATTTTCAACTTTAAATTTTTCCATAATCAGTGGATTACCAGTTGCTATGGCTTTTACTTCTGCATAACTTAATGCACTATCATCAACGTCTTCCATAGAACGACTACCAGAGGTTGCAGTCATGATTTGATTTATAAAGTTAGCCTTTGTTTCAATTAACTGATAAGAATAGCCATCAAAACTGCCCTCTGTAACATAACGGAAAATTTGAACTGTATCATTCTCATTTCCCTGTCTTAGAATACGCCCTTCTCTTTGCTCTATATCACTCGGCCGCCATGGACAGTCTAAATGGTGCAAAGCAATCAGTTTCTTTTGAACATTCGTACCAGCTCCCATTCGGGCTGTTGAACCTAGTAGGATCCTTATTTTTCCAGTATTCATATCTTCAAAAAGTTCTGCTTTCTTTTGTTCTGTATCTGCCTCATGAATAAAAGCAATTTCTTCCTCTTTTATTCCCTTAAGAATTAGTTTTTGTTTTATATCATCATAAATATTAAAACTACCATCCGATTTAGGAGTTGATAAATCACAGAAAACTAATTGAGTTAAATGATTATCTTTTGTATCTTCATAAATTTTAGCAATATTTCTAACTGCTATATTTACTTTGCTATCTGGAAGATCAGGCATATTATCACCAACCAATCTTAAATCAAGTGCTGCTTTTCGCCCATCGTTAGTGACCTTTAACATATTATCTTCATGAGGCTGTACCCTATTATATTTTATATCTTCACTTCGTGCTACCAATTCTTCAATATATTTAGACAGTTCTTTACCTTTAGGAGCTGAAACAATTTCATAACGATTAAATTTTAAATTAGGAACTGGAAGCTTCAATGTTTTAGCGGTTTGAATATCTGCTATATTTTTAAATAAATTCAGTAATTCAGGAACATTGTTAAATTTGGCAAACCTAGTTTTATTTCTAAATCCATCACCTGACGGTGAAAGTTCAATGGTTGTTACTGTTTGACCAAAAACACTTGCCCAACTATCAAAATAATCAAGTCCCATTTGCCTTAATGTATTGTGCTGTAAATATTTTTGCATTGTATAAAGTTCTGCCATACTGTTACTAATAGGAGTTCCAGTTGCAAAGACAACAGACTTGTTTGGGTTCAAGCTATCTAAATATTGAATTTTCATATATAAATCACTTGCCTTTTGACTTGCAACTCCACTAACACCGCTCACATTTGTCATTTTAGAAAATAATGCTAAATTTTTAAACTCGTGTGCTTCATCAACAAATAAATAATCTATTCCTAATTGTTCAAACGTAACACCGTCATCTTTACTATCTTCATTTAATAATTTAGCTAGATTATTAGAAAGACTTTTTTGTGTTGCCTCCATTTTTTTTACACTTAAATATTCACCATGTTCTGCTTGTAATCTTTCTATTGCTATACTTATATTTCTTATTTCTTCATTGATATGATTAATTTGCAATTCTCTTGAAACAGGAATTTTACAAAAAGAGCTATGTCCTACAATTACCGCATCCCATTCCCCAGTAGCAATACGAGCCATTAACTTTTTGCGTTTATTTTTTTGAAAATCTTTTTTTGTTGCTATAAGAATATTGGCATGTGGGTATAACCTTAAAAATTCACTTCCCCATTGCTCAGTTAGGTGATTAGGAACCACAAACATTGGCTTATTTGCAATGCCAAGCCTTTTTAATTCCATACTAGCTGTTGCCATCTCAAATGTTTTCCCAGCTCCGACTGCGTGAGCCAATAATGTATTTCCCCCGTATAAAATACGAGCAACAGCATTTTTTTGATGCTCCCGTAAAGTTATATTGGTAGCCATACCTTTAAATCGTAAATTTGATCCATCATATTCTCTTAAACGTATAGAATTAAATCTCTTGTTATAAATATCTACTAATTCATCTTTAATTCTCTCATTACGATTCACCCATGATTTAAATTCTTCTTTTATTTCGCTTTGTTTTTCACGTGCAATTGCTGTTTCTTTTGCATTAAAAACTTGCCTATCATCATCTGTTTTATCAAAAATAGATATGTTTTTTAAATTCAAAGAGGTTTTAATCAAAGTTAAAGCATCTGCTCGATTTGTTCCCCATGTTTTTGTATTTCTCGTATCGCCATAATCAAAACGAATACCAGTCCTTTGTAAAAACCAACTATTCATCTCTGGAACATAATCAATTACAAGTCTATCTTCATAAAGCTCATCTATTCCAACCAATTCAACACAGAATTTTTTGATAATTCGTGGTGGAATCCATACTGCCCCCAAAGAAATATCAATATCTTCTGCTTTTAAATCCTCTGGCTGAACTTGCTTCAAAGCCTCAATATTTTTATCTAAAGAGCCATCTACATTTAATATTTGTGCTTTATTTAATTTTTCACGAACATTACCACTTAAATATTCTGCCGATGTAACCCAAACGTCTTGCTCTTTTTCTTCTGAAATATCTGGCTCTTTATAAATCAAACCATCTAATTCTTCAATTACTTGTTGTTCTTCCATTCCAATAAGACTTGCTATATATGGTATGTCAACAAAACCATGTTCATTTAAGGAAATTGTAAGAGCCTCTATTGGATTATCAGCATTCAAAATCTCATTTGTTTTCCTTAAAGTTCTTTCATAAAATACAATTCCTTTTTTATATAAAGTCTTATCATTTTCTTTATAATCATCTTCTATAGAAGAAAGTAAATAACAATCTGGATCGTCATTAAATGCACGCAAATTAACAATATCATTCAAAAAACCATATTTTTTAATAAACTCATCATAAGTATAATTTAAATCATCTTGTGCTATCTCTAATTCTTCATCTGTTCCATCATATAATTGAATATCAAACACTTTTTTTAAACTATCACGAACTTTAATCATACCCTTAATTCTTTCACAGGTTTTTCCTTCTTGATTTTCTAAAGGTATCATAATTGAATCATTTCTTTGATATACTTTGTCATTTATAACTACATAAGCATTATTTTTAATATTTGGGAGTGCCTCAATAGTTTCATTTCTTTTCATCTCATCTTCTAACTCAACAGGTTTATATATATCACTTTCAAAATTATCAACTACTTTATTTAACAAATCATTTAAATCTATATTTTCTAATGGGTGCAAAGATGTAAATTTTTCATCACCATACATAGAGGGATCAAACTTCATTTCACCCAACAAATTTTCTGGATGTTCTATATAGTAATTATTGATTGGAATGTTATCTTCTGTATAACTTATATTAAGCCAAGAAGGATTTGCACCTATTTCTAATCTATCTTTCTTTTTTAAGAAAATCACATCTGTTGAAGCTTTTGTGTTTGCAATATTTTTAAATGTATCATTAGGCAAACGAAAAGCACCGATTAAATCGGCACGTTCTGCTATATATTTTCTCACACGAAAATCATTTTTATCCATTGTACCAGTAGAAGTTATAAATGCTATAATACCACCAGCACGAACTTTATCTAAAGTTTTTTGAAAATAATAATCGTGAATTAAAAAATTAGTATGTTTATATTTTGAATCATATATAGGAATATTACCAAACGGAATATTACTAATAGCCAAATCGAAAAAATTATCTTGATACCTAGTATCTTCATACCCATTTACTTCAATATCAGCATTTGGATATAATTTTCTAGCAATTCGACCACTTAGACTGTCTAACTCTATTCCGTATAATTTTGAGTTTTCTAAATTACTTGGAAGATTACCATAAAAATTTCCAATACCCATTGCTGGCTCTAAAACATTTCCGTTTTTAAAGCCCATCTTTTCAATTATCTTCCATATTGTTTTAATAACATTATTTGGTGTATAAAAAGACGTTAAAGTAGATTCACTTGCTTTTCTATATTCTTCATCAGTCAATAAATTTTTAAGTTCTGTATATTCATCAGTCCAACCTGTTTTCCTTTTGTTGAATGCCTCAGAAATTCCACCCCAACCAGTATATTTCGATAAAATGGTTTGTTCCTCTTCTGTAGCATTACGATTCTCTTTCTCTAAAACACGAAGTATTTTAATTGCCTCTATATTATTTTTAAATTTTGACTTTAAACCATTATATATATAATCTTCTTTAATATGATAATTTTGTTTTGGAATATTATTATTTTCAAAATTTTCTATTTTATTTCCATCACGATCATAATAATTATATGTTTTATCTGATAAAGTTACTCCATCAACAGTAGGAATAACGGTCTGCTCTACTACCCGATATAATGGCTCTTTTGGTATTTTACTAGTTACATTTAATTTTAATTCATCATCTTTTCTAAAAGATAAATCATAGTCCAATTCATCATCGAATAAATTTAATTCCTGTTGTTCATTTTTTCTTGGAATATTTTCTATTGTACTATTTATTTCATCTATACTATCTTCATAATACTCAGCATCTGGCTCATAATCTAATCCCTCAACATAATCAATATGTTTATCCAACCCTTTATCAAATAAATCATTATATTCTTTATCAGTCAATTTATAATCTTCAATAAAATTTCCTTCTGGAGTAGAAATTACGTCACTAATTGTGTAAACAGAGCCAAGTTTTTCTTTTATACTAATCATATAAAGTAATGAACTATCAAATTCTTCTTTTATATCAATATATTTATAGTGTTCATTCAAAGAGAAAGTTTGTAATTCCCCTTCAAGATTTAAGTCTAAAGTTTCTAATTCTTCAGTACCCATTTTATCATAATAAGTCCTACATAAATTATCAATAAAATTTTCTTTTTCTAATTCTCTACTATCTATTGATTTAATAATGGTATCTAAATCTTCTTGAATTATTTCACCAACATTAGTATCTTCAACAAGTCCATAATTCCTATTTTCTTCATCAAGACCTATAAATTTATATACAATATCAAATGTTTCTGGTTCTTCCTCTTCCTCACCATTAGATGATAAAACAAATTGATCTTCTGCTTTCAAAATATATGTTTTGCCAATATAATTTGAAATATCAATCTGCTCTTTATGTTCTTCCCCGATAGATGAGATTGGTTCTAAAACCTTTTCGTATTCTTCCTTAGAAACTAAATCTAGTTCTTCATTAGAAACTTCTTTATTATATTCTGGCGTAACAAAATAAATAGAATCAATATCTTCCTTTTTAATTAAATTATTATCTATATAATAATTTAATAGTGAAACAGTATCTTGCAAGTCTTCCAAAGTTTCAAAATAACATTCTACATATTGCTTATCTTCAGCAACTTTATCTATAAGAGTTTTTAATTCTGGCAGTGGGTACTTATCATATAAAATATTTAAAAATTGATATGTAATATCAAGATTAGTTAAATGATATTGATTATTTAGTATTTCATTTTTATTATGCTCTAATGTTTCTAATTTTTCTAGCAAATCTTTTTCTGGATATTCCCGATTGTCAATTAAATCTTTATAGCAAGAATATACTTGATCCCAATTATAACTTAAAACTATATCATAGTCATCATTTGGATGAATTGTAATTCCCTTAGAATCATAATCAATCCAACCAGATTCACCATCTAAATATGTATAAGTTCTCCCACCAGTACCAAAACTATCCTTTAGTTCCCTTATTTTATCTTTTCTATTGATTGATGAAGTAATAATGCGATAAATATGCTCATCACCTTTTGAAAAATTATTACCTAATTTTAAAACATTGATGAGTTCCTTTTGTTCTTCATTTGTTTCTTCTAGTGAAAAAAGTGATGGTTGAACATAAGAGTTTTCTTTATTATTCTTTTCTAATGATAATAATTTTTTTTCTAAAGCCTTAACTTCAAACATTGTATTTCTATAAAAATAATAAGACGTATCTAGTAAATAACTAAATTCATCTCTTTTTATATCAGATAAAAGATTATCTTCTAATAAATCATCTATTTCATAATTACATTTATTTAAAACTAATAATGCTGTTACGCTTGAAATAAAATGTTTTTCTTTATCCGAAAAATTATAATTTTTCTTATCAATATTTTTCATGCTAATATCGTAGACAGTACAATAAAATTTTTTTCTATCTTCTATCATTTCATCTCTATTATTTAATTTATAATTTTCAATTAAATAATCTACAATTGCTATCATTTTAGTTTTATCAAATTTTGGAAAAATTGCTTTTGCTCCCCAAGTTTGAGATATATCAAATACTACAAAAGACCAATTATTATTACCTCGTAAACGGTATCCATGTTCTCCAGATTTTATTCTTCTACCAATTTTATTCCAATCCTCATATTTACCAAATGCCTTTCCTGTTGGACAAACCTCATATAAATGCAAAACATTTTCAAAATTGTAATATTGTGCCTTATAAAATTGAGATGAAAATTTTAGGAAATTTAAAAGATTACTATTATTTTTTGTAATTTCATATATCACTCTATCATCTCACCAACAACAATAGTCCTATACTTGTCATTACCAGATTTACAAGTAATCAAAGTAATAATAGATTGATCCATTTTATTGAGGGGTGTTCTATCTGTCATAGCAACTTCATAATTTTTGATAATCCTATATGTATATTTTATATTATTATAATAAATATAAATTTCATCGTTATTTTTTAATTTATATATATTTTTAAAATAAGAAACTCTGCTGTTTCCATTATGAGCAAATAATATAAAATTTCCATTCTTAATATTCGGCATATCAGAAGTGGGATAAATACTCACATTTCTATCTATCGTTGTATAAGAGGTATTACTCATAACAATTCCTGTATAAAGTGATATCTTAGGAATTTCTATAACAGCTAGATAGGAAGCAGTACTTGGAACTGATTGTTCCTCTTGAACTTCTTCAACATGTAATATTTCTTCTTTTGAATTGTCGAAATCTTCAAAAAATTCTTGTAATAATACTTGATCAGTATTTTGATATTTACTATCCAGATAACAATTATATATTAGTATTGATATACCAATAAATGCCATAAAAATGGAAATAACCAAAAATATTTTTTTCATAAATATTCCCCCAATCTAAAATTTCATATTTTTATCTTTTAAAAAGTCAAAGACACTAATTTGTAAGGCTTCACATATATTCAACATTATAAAAAAATCTGGATTCTTGTTTTTTCCAGATTCAATTTCCATAACCTCTTCATTATCTATGTGCGAAAGTTTAGCAAGTCTGTTTTGGCTCATTCCCCAACATTTCCTTTCAAATCGAATGATACTTCCTAAATTATCTACATACATTATGATTCCCCATTTAACAGCAAACTAATTTCTAATTGGGTTGCATATAATTCTTCTATATTGTCATTACATTTTAAGTTCCACTCATATAAATCTTCATCAATTTGCCGAGTTATATTAAATATTTTATTTTCTGATAACGGATTATAAAACCCCACGAAAACTATTACTCTATTTTCTTCTGTTAAATATTCTACATTGTTTTTAACTGTATCAAATTCTGGTCTTATTTTCTCAATAAGTTCTTCTAATTTTTTCTTTTGTTCTGCAGTTGTATTATCTGTAATTTTAAAGCCTCGTGTCTTTCCTGCTTTTATATCATCAACAGTATAATATGTATTATCTAATTTTTGGAGATGAGTAATTTCTCGATTGACACATCCACCTTTATAACATTTAAACTTTTTATAAAAAACAGTATTGCGTAAAATTGGATAACCTCTCGTAGGAAAAATTATGGTTTTAAAATGAAGTTGCTTTACTTCGTCAGCTGTAAGCAAATACCGACCAATTAAATTTGTTCCTTTACTACCACTAGCATTTGTTAAACTTATAGAATAATTTATAGAATTGCTTTCCAAAGTTTTTGAACCAAGCCTCTTACTAATTGCTTCAGCTGTTTCTTGAGTGTTCGTTTTTAAGTAGCATAAACCAGTATTATCAAGGACAGATTGTGCTATTTCTTTCCCGTATATACTATCTAATTGAGAAAAGGATTGAATATATAGGTGAAATCGCATTCCCCTAGAACGTGCAACACTAACCATTTTTTCAATACTCGGATCTAAAAATGGTGGACAGTTAGCAAATTCATCAAGTAAAAAATCTATTTGAACTGGTAAAATTTTATCTTCTTGTTCATTAGCAAGTTTTACTAATTCCTTATAAATTAGACCTACAAGAATTGTAACAAAGCTAAAGTACGTTTTATCTTCATCTGGAACAATAACGTATAAAACTGTTTTTTCTCTACCTAAAATATCAAAAGGAAAATCAGAACTAGAAGTAATATTAGCAACATTCACATCATCAAACAAGGACATTTTCTCATTAAAAACGCTGGTAATAGATTTATATGTATTTTCACTACTAGAAATAATAGATAATAAAGAATCTTTACTTTTAGAACCATAAGGTTTGGATTCAATATAATTTTTAAATACTTCAGTGTTTTCTTCTGTCATAGAACTATTTTGAAATTTTTTTATAGAAGTAAGAGTAATCTTATCTCTAGTAATTCTATTATCTTTATAATCTTCTAAAAATAAACCTATAAGTCCCTCTAATAAATTTCTAGCTGAATTATTCCAAAAAGGATCTTTCGATTCTTTATCATTCGTAATCATAGAACTAATAGAACTAATCAAACGGTTACACTCTGCATAATGTGTCATAGATAAATTTTCTTGATTAAATTGTTCATCACAAACTTCAACTAACCTATCTACTAAAACACTATAATCATTATCTAAATATGATAGATAATCTTCTTTTGAAAAACTTGGTTCTTCCTTTAAAATATCATTGATTTTATTTTTTATATATTCGCTTTCAGAATTTATAATTACCTTTCTTTTTTCTATAATATCCTTTTCATCTTCCAAACGTTTTATATTGTTTTCACACTGAATATGCTTATCAAATTCTAAAATACATGGCTCTAATAGATTTATCTTTTTAGATTTTTCTGGACATCTAAAGTCAACAGTTAATACCTTATAACCATTATTTTCAAACATTTTACTTGTTTTAGAAAATATTTCTGCCTTTGGATCCGTTACAAAAACTGAGCGTTTAGTTTTAGCATTTGCTAGAAAACTGCATAAAGGAATTACACTCGTAGAAGACTTTCCGGAACCACTACTCCCTAAATAACACCAATGTGGCGTTTCATCATCAAACCATACTTTATTTAAAAACTTATCGAAATAAATAGGAAATCCTATTTTATTAAGATGGTTTAAATCTTCTTTTCTAAAGTTCTTTTTTATTTCACCTATACTAGACCACCTAGCTGAGCCATGCTCATTTTTGTTATTTAATTTTTGCCTTATAAATTTTGGTTCAATATAATAAAGAAAGAAAATCATTAAAACAATTATAAGTAATACTAAATTTAATTCCCAACTCATAATATTCTATCCTTTATTATTGACGTTTACAATTTCCTCTAGCGATGCCTTAAATTGCTTTTTTATTTCTATAAGTAGATTATTAACAAACTTTTGTATAATATCTTTTTCGGTTTCATTTTTTTGTTCTAATTTTATTATTTCCTTTTCTATTTTTTTTAAATAGTTATTGATACCTTTTATATATCTTTCACTATCTTCTAATTTCTTTTGTAAATTTTGAAATTCATTATTTAATCTTAAAAAATCCATATTATTATCACTCCCTTTTAAAAAATAAGAAATTGCTCAATAGGCAAGTATATGATAAAATTCATCGCAAGTAGCTTATGAATATATTCTGTTTACAAACTGAATAACTCATATACTTGGGTTCCTATTGTCAATTTCCAGATCTTTGATTAAAACTCTTGTTCCTTTTCTGCTTTTTTTAATTGTTTTTGTTGCTTTGCTACTTTTATTGTTTCCCCTAGTTTCTCATATTGATAAACTTTTGTTCCAACATATATATCTATAGCAATATCGTTTTTCAATATATCAATTTCTTTATTTTTAATATAATCAGAAAATTTTTTCAATGATGACATACTATATTTTTCTACACAATTCAGTTTTCCTCTCAAAGAAGATTCTTCATAATCCTCTCTTAAATTATCTTTAATTCTTTTTAATTCCGATTTAGAGATATAAATAAAATCGTCTTCCCTATTATGTAATTCATTTAGTAAAAAATAAGGCTTATTATCTATTTTTTTCAAAATACCATTTTTATCAATAGCAACATAATTGTTATTATTTTTATCATCAAAATAATAATCTGTTCCATTAGTTAATGAAGATACATATACATAATTTTCAAATCCATTCATTTTCGACTTTTTAAATGAATTTTGCATTTTTGTTAATTTATTAGCATTTGAGTATTCTTTATCTATATCAAAAAAATCAATATCTTCATCTAGTCCAGTTGATTCCAAAATAACTCTACTGGTAATATAATTTTTTTCGCAATATTCTTTATAATTAGTTATTCCATCCTTATATAATTCATACTCTTCATCACTAAATTGATCTTTCATCATACAACGGATATTATAGTGCATTCTAATAGAAATATCTTTTATTTGATTGTCTTTTAATAAATTAAAAAATATTTCCGGAGCATAGTCTATTGGATGTGGCTCTTTAATTTTGTACCCATCTTTATTTAAAATAAAAAATCCATCATCAGATGAATAATATTTTTCATTATCTATAGTTGTAAAGCAATATTCTAAATATTCAGTATTATATAATAATAATTCTTTTGCTGACCTTTCTTTTGTATATAATTCAACTATATCTTCTGGGTCTTTTTCTTCGATTTGTTCAATCTTTCCATTATACTCATAAATTGCTTCCAAAATATAATCAGCATAGCAATCTATATTCACATTATTATTATCTTTCATCCAGCACTCATAAGATAAATCAACCACTCGCATTACCAACTCATCAGATATATTTGGATCGTAGTTATAGCAACTACGAAATGCTAAAAAGTAATATAAATTATCTTTAACATAAGGTGCTAAATTTTTAAATTCTTCTAACATTTTTTTATTTACCATAAGTATTTTCTTCCTTCAATTTATCTTGCTCTTTCCTTATTTGCTTTAATGATTTTATTACAACCTTAGCGGTTTCTCTTAAAATATCATCTTTTGATAAACTAGGAAATCTTGAATTTTCTATATGCTTCCACATATTATCTACTATTTTTTTATTGATAGCATTATCGTTTGTATAACAAGAAATACTTTCACTCATATTAGAAATAGTTATATCATTAACTCGACTATTTATTGTTTCATCAAAAATACCAGCTTCATCATTTTTTAAATTTTCATAATATTCTGATACATTATTTGAAAGATCAATTATCAACTTATTAAAACTTTTGCCATCCTCTATCAATCCTTCTTTTTTTGATTTTTCAATTCTATTTAAATGACGTCTTTTGTTATTTTTGAACCTTTCCCATTCTCTATTTTCTTCATGATATTTCCTAGAATAAGCCAAAACTTCTTCTCGTCCCTTTTCTGTTGCATATTTATTAGGTATTACTACAACATGATATTTTTTAAAAACTTTTTTTGCTTTATTATAAATTTCATCTTTGTGTATACTCTCTTCCACACTTGTGCAAAATATTCTCATAATCATTCCCCCTTTTAATATTAAAATATTTATTTATGATAATCTTCATTAACAAATAACTTATGGAAATCTTCGGCATATTTCTCCATTTCATCATTTATATTTTTTATAGCTTGTGTCATCTCATAACTTAATCTATATTTTTGTGATTTTCTTTTTCCACAAAAGCTATTTTTTAGAAGTATCAATTTTACATTTTTATTTTTATAATTCTGTGATTTCTCATAGGCAAGTTCTTGTAACAAATCATCCAAAGTTATTTTATTTACAGTTCCTCTCGTTTTAACAATATTTTGTAATTTATTTGTTTTAAATAATGCATGGTTCACAATAGAATTAAGTATATAACTTTCCACATATTCATTTTTAGACATAACAAGTTTATTATTTTTAATTTTAGCTTCAATATGATTTTGTTTATTTAATTCATCATAATAATTATTTAAATTTTTCAAATTTTCACTTACTTTTAAGCGTTGCTTATACAAATCTGATCCTTTATTATAAAACAAGTCATCCTTTATTTCTTTTGTAATTCTTTTTATTTCTTTGCCCAGTTCATTATTTTTAATAGATCCATATTTTACTTTCTTACAACTTTTATCACTTCGATATTGTTCTACTAAAAAACCTAATTTTATAATCTTTTCTTCCATGCGAATATTATTTATATCTTTTAAAATAAAATTCTTATCATTCGGATTAAAATATTTTTTTAGTTCTTCAATATCTTTGTTCACTTCTGTAAGTAATGGTTTCATTATTGATTTTCTCTCAATAGCAATTAAAAGTTCTTTTTTAAAAAAATTTTTTTCTTCTTCTGTTATCATACCAAGCCTACGATATAAAACTTTACCATCTCTATTGATATGATTAGGCTTTAACTCTACAAAAGCCATATGAAAATGCAAATGTTTTGTATTACCATGCATAGAAAAACAATATCTCATTTTTTTAGTATCTACAAATCCACACCGTTTTAAAAATTTGGGCATTACTTCTGTTGCAATTAGCTTTTCTAAATCTCTTATTTTAATTGTTTGAGTAAGCCACTCTGTATCAAAGCTCACAACACTTTTATATAAATTAGAGTTTATAGTCGCCTTAATCATTTGGTTTTTTAATTTTTCTTGTTCTTGTTTAGTGGCATAATTTCCATTTTCCAAAACTAAATTTACTAAACGCTCTTGCTTGCTACCAGTATAATAATCAATCATTCCTATTACTTCTTTTTTACGATCCTGATAATAGCCTGTCATTACTTCTACGTCTTCTTTCAAAAATTTTTTATATGATTGGTTTTTAAAAGGATTATCTGGATTATTTAAAGCAAAACGGAATTTACAAGTAAAAATAATTTTAGGCGTTGTAGTTTTTTTCATATTTATTTTTATATTTCTTATCTAAAAAGTCTTGAAAAGCAGCATCTTCTTTCTCATCCCGATTTCTAGCAAATCCTGAATTGATAAAAATTTGTTTTGTAAGAGTATTTAACCAATTATACTTTTTCTGTAAATCATTCACATTATTTTGTAAATTTTCCAAACTATTGAGAATTGTTGCTACATTACTAACATTATTTACTCTATCTAATTCATTGATATAATACATAATAATTTCTGAAACCAATTTATTGGCTGAAATATTATTTTTGTTTGCAACAGCAAGCAATTCCTTATCAACAAATGGAGATAACCGTATCGTTCTTCTTTTGTATTTTTCATCTATCATTTTCATCACCCATTAAAGAAGTATAGTAATATTTATTAGCCAAATCCTGAAAATACTCTGCTCCAAACTTATTATATTTTTTTACCCAAGCGTTAAGACGTCGCTGAGGAGTTTTCTCATCAAGTATATCCATATCAAAATCAGCCTCTTCAAAGATTTGCCTTGCTGACTTATTAGGATATTTCATTTTTTCTTGAACTGCCCATAATTTGAAAATTCCAGAATATATAATTTCTCTTTGATATCTTATACCTAAAATATTTTTATTTTTTAATAATTTTTCTATTTCACTTTCTGTAAAAATTCTTTGTGGATATGTGACGCTTGTTTTTATCTTCTTCATATTCTCCCCCCTGTAATCTCTTATTCTTTTTTTAATTTAACCATTTCAAACTCATTGGTTTTTTCTAAAAAATATTTAATTCCAAATTCTATAAGTTCAATCAATTGTCTATTCACACTGATATTATTTTGTTCTGCCAAAATTCTAACTTTAGCAATTAAATACTTTGGAATTCTAAATGTAAAACGTGTAACTTCCATTTTCAGTAAACCCCCTTATATACATAAATTAGAATTATTGTGTCGCCACTTTTTCATCAAATCTAAAAAAAACACTACATATTTTTTAATGGGCATAAGCATTGGACACCACTAATCCTAATTTTATTTTATAAAAACAGGCTTTCACGTGGTGTCTTTTCTATTTTTGCACTTGCAAAAATGACGACTATACCATAAAATTTGACGCTCATCAATATAAAAGCATTATAATCATTGACAGTTTGATGAAAAAGTGGCGATTTGTATTGACTACCTTTGATAGATTATGATTTCAAAGTGGCGACACAGACATTTCAATATCCAAAAAATGAATCAAAATTCAATTAAAAAAATACTCCCTATTGCTCATATACATTATCTGAAAAATCAATTAAACTCATACCATCTACATTTTTATTATCAGAGCTTACTTGATAATGTAAATGATTGCCAGTAGAATAACCAGTTGTTCCAGTGCCTCCTAAAATCTGTCCTTTTTTAACAGTATCATTTTCCTTTACTGTAGAACTATTTGGAAAAAGATGTGCATATGTAACTTGATATATTTTGTCTTCTACATTACATTTTAAAACAATTTGATTTCCTCCACCTCCAGATATATCTGTAACATTTTCTGAATATGGAAATGACACTTTTTCAATTATTCCATCACAAACTGCATATACTTCCGTTTGTGCTGGGCAAGCTAAATCCCAAGCTGTATGAACATCATAGTTTCCAAAAACAATTCTTTGCTCCATAAAAAAAGAAGTAATTGTTACTTTAGAAAAATCGACTGGTTTTCCAAATGGTTTATTTTGATACTCCGTTTGTTGTCCGCTTAATTTCAACTCATCAGAAAAACAAACAGATAAATTTTTATAATTTATCTGTGAACAAACTTCTGTAATTGGTTTCATTCTTTTCAAATCTAAATCCAAATTATCATTATATATTTCGGAAAAAGATAGATTATCTTTTGCTAAATAAAAATATAAAATTCTTTCCAATGGGATATAACCATTTTCTATATTTTTATTTAAAACTTTTTTATAATTATCTGCATAAGCCATATTATCTTCTACATAACTATCTATAGTATTAGTTCCAAAAAAGTCTAAACAAATTAAACAAGAAACTATTATCGCAATTCCAAAAGCAATCACTAAAAGAAATGCTGAAGAAAAAATTACTGTAATTTTTTTCATTTTTCTATCTTTTCAACACTATAAAATTTTCCATGTTTGGACTTAATATTTTTTATTTTTTTTAATTCATTTCCAATTAACTCTTCTGGAATCAAATCATATAAGGCATCTGTAAATTCTTCACTTGGATCATCAAACTCATCAAAATATATTTCTTTAAAAACTTTTTTTATAGATTTATTTGGTTCATTTTCTACAAATTCTATTCTTTTATCTTTCATCAATCTTCACCCATTAGTTTCCTTTCCAATTCTGTTGCTCGAACCCAAAGTCTAACACGCTTTTTATTTGTAATATTCAATAAAAACTCTCCTTGTTTAGCTCGTAATAGAAATTGTCGTTGTGTATCTGTGAGTGGGTTTTGCTTAAATAATTCTAGGTATGCTGAAAGATCATCTTCTTTTAAAACTCCTGTCAGTTGATACTGGCAATTATTAAAAATTGCTGTCGCATGTCTTAATATATTAGACGAACCAATAAAATCCCGAACAGATTGTGTGGCACAAACAAACGATGAAGAATATTTTCTTAAACGTCTAGCCATTTGTCCAAAATTTTTAAGAATTTCTAAATTATCTTCATCTATAAAAAGATGAAACTCATCTACAACAACCATAATATGTTTTTTGTCATTTTTTGCATGTTCATTGATTATCTTATTTTTTACAATTGCATTATTCAAAAACGTTAAGACATTTAAGACTTGAGTATTGATAAGCCTTTTATTTTCACTAAATAATAACTCTTGTAAATTGAAACAGATTAGATCACTTTTATTTAAATCAAGATTGGTGTATCCATCAAATAAAAATGAATCTGTACCTACCAAAAATCTTTCGAGTAAAATATCTAATTGCTCAATAATTTTCAATTTTTCTTTTGTTTTTATATGTTCCTTTTCTTCTTTGATAAAATTTTTTAAATCAGAAAAAATTGGGAATTCATTGGCATACATATTTTCTATCATAGATATAGTAGAATTTTTAGTGATTCCAAATTTTGCATATAACTTTTCTGTTTCCTCAAGTAAAACTACTAACTCTTTTTCACTTATTTCTTCAAAAGCACATTTATAAAATGCCTCTAAAAAACCTAAATGTTTTGATAGCGGACAATTAGCAATATCATTTTCTCCATCTTCATTATCGGCTGGAAGGAAACGCACTTGTAGAGGATTTATTATTCCACCAGTTTTAGAATATAAGTCTATATAATCACCATTGTTCCTTTCCGTTAATTTTTTATATTCCGATTCACAATCAAAAATAAAAACCTTAACACCATTTTGATTTACAGCATTTGTAATTAGTTTTTTTAGAGTAAAACTTTTACCTCCGCCTGTGGAAGCTACAATAGAAACATTATGACTTGTTCTACTAGAATCCAAATGAAATGCAATCGAGTAGAGGAAAATAATTAAATTATTTTGCCCCTCTCACACCACCAGTA
>CANSDD010000020.1 GCA_947645535.1 uncultured Mycoplasmatota bacterium | reverse complement strand
AAGCTACTACTCCTATTATAATTATTACTGCTAGTAATTCTATTAGTGTAAATCCATTTGTTTTTCTTTTTGATTTAGGGTAGATACTACATTTTAGTATACCCCCCCCCCCATTCGCTATTTGCAAACTTTCTCATCTTTTTTCTCTACCTTTCTATTTCTTTTTCAAGTTATTTCTCTAAATTAGTTATTTTTTTTCTAACAATTGCATTATACTATTTCTTTTCCTTCTACTTTTATTTTGTAACCATTTTGTCTCTAATATTCATGAAAGGTCACATTTTTCAAAAAAAGAATCTACCTTACAATACATTCTTTTCCATAAAATACAATTACATATTTATTTATATTCTCTACTTTATCTAATTCTAATTCTTTATAATATTCTTTCTCTTCTATTTGATTTAATCCTTTTATAGCTAATTCTTCTATTTCTTCTTTACTACTAGCTAATTTTATTTCTATTATAATTCCTATAGTTTTATCTTTCTTTTCTATCATCAAATCATATCTTCCTAATCCTGACTCTCTATTTGATTTTACTATAAAATTATTATTGATAAAGCCACTAAATAATCCTAATACATATCCATGATAAAACATTTCTTTTGCATCGTAATAACTCATACTTAATAAATTCTTATTGATATATTCCTCTATTTTTTCTTTTTCTTTCTTTAATAAAGCTATTAAAAATTCATTTTCTTGTAGTTCATCTATATTTTGAAAATTTATCTCTTTTATCATTTTTATAAATTCTTCTTTTACTTCCAAATTTGGTATTTTAAAATAATTTATTTCTTTTTCTTTTATATCATTTATTATTATGCTTTTATCATAAGTTAAATAACCAGAAGCTAATAATAAATTAAATATTGCATTTTTATCATTTATCTTATTCTTTAAATCACTAAATGTAATTGTATTATCATATGTAAAATTAATACTTTCTCCTAGTATTAATTTTTCTATTTCTTCTTTATTTTCTTCATTTGTTTCTTTTAATATTTCTTTGATAAGTGCATTATCTGATGTATTAAACCAATAAGGAATTAACTTTTTGTCTTGCACATAATTTAATATACTCCATGGATTATAAGTAGATAAGCCTCCAAAATTATATCCATCATAAATTTTTTTTACTTCTTCTGTTAATTCTAAGCCATAATAGTTTAATAATTCCTTTGTCTCAATTTCTGTAAATCCAAAATATTCATTATACTCTCTATTCATAAGATCATATATTTTTAAATTATTAAATCCACTAAATATACTTTCTTTACTTACTCTCGTAACTCCAGTTAATATTCCTATTTTTAAGTTTTCATTTCCTTTTAAAGTATTTGAAAATACTTCTCTCATAAAATTCATTACTTCATTATAAATATTATTCATATATGCTTCTGTTATTGGTACATCATATTCATCTATTAAAATGATTACATTTTGTTTATGATATCTACATAACCATTTAGATAATAATTTTATTGCTTGAATATAATCATCTTCATTCCCTTGCCTACTTTTAATTAAATTGAAATCTTTCAGTTCATCTTCATCTAATATTTCTTTTACGTATTCTTTTTCTTTATATAATTCAGAAATTAAAAATTTAAATTGATTTAATATTCCTTCATATGTATTCCGTTTTAATGATTTAAAATCTACATGAATAACGGGATATTTACCAAATTCACTATAATATTCTGATTTTTCTATATATAATCCTCTAAATAAATTTTTATTATTTTCTTTTTTATCTATATTAAAGAAACAATCTATCATAGATAATAATAAACTTTTTCCAAATCTTCTTGGTCTTGGAAATAAGACCAGAAGATTTTTATTATAAAGTAATTCTTCTATTACTTTAGTTTTATCTACATAATAATAATCATCATCAATTATTCTTTTAAAATTATCTACACTTACTGGTGGTTGTTTCATAGTTATTCCTTCTTTCTATACTCTATTATATTATAGCTTTCTCTTTTAAGCAAGAAGGACCAAATAGATAATAAAAAGGACTTCTAAAAGCCCCATCTTTGTACATCAAATTTTATATTTGTTCCAGTAATACCACCAACTTTAGCATCTGCTGATGAAGCATATGCTAAGTCAATCCATACAGTTCCATTCTTCCAAGCACTATTCATAGACCCACCACGATCTAATACAACTCCATAAAATGGTTCCCCATTTCCATTATCCACTTCAATAATTGTGCCACACGGAAAAGCTGAAGCTGCTGATAATATTCGAATACTACCATATTCTTCATCTTCATAATAGATTCCATCATTTATTAAACTATGTGTTCCTCTATTTTTCGTATGACATGCTACTGTCCCAGTTACACTACATCCTGGACAATCTGGACCATATCCTGTTATTCTTCCTACATAACTTCCTGCTGCTCCTGTACCTTTTTCTACTACTTCTGTAACAGGTTCCCTTACAACTACAACTTCATTATTCTCATTAATAGTTTTTAAACCTACTTCCCCTTCTATTACTACTTTTGTTATTGTTGAAGGTATCTTCGAATTGTATACAGTCTCAGTTTCATAAGGAATTATTTCATTAATTGTATTATGGCTTTTATTATTATTGATGTTTAATGTTTCTACTTGTTCATTTTTTATTACTGAATCACTAAACAACGAAGTAAATCCGACTAAAAGAAGACTTATCAATTTTGCAATTGCTTCTAATATAGTTATATTCATTTCGTTCCTCCTTGTTCATAAATCACAATACAATTTTATCATATCACCAAGGGTAAGTCAAATTGACATATTGCATTCTCTGTTGTTATTTTTAATACTTCTTCTAACGTAATATTTTTTATTTTAGCTATTTCTTCTGCTACTAAAAGAACATTTTTAGGTTCATTTTTAGTTCCTCTATATGGCTCTGGTGTTAAATAAGGACTATCTGTTTCTAATAATATACGAGAAAGCGGCAACATTTTTACTACCTCTTTTAAAATACGATTATTTTTAAAAGTTACTACTCCACCTATTCCAAAATAAACATTTAATTCTAAAAATTTCTTAGCCATTTCTACACTACCACTATAACAATGAAGTGTCATTTTTACATCTTTATATTCTTTCATTATTTGATATGTATCTTCTATAGAATCACGACTATGAATAACTACTGCTTTTCTATATTTTCTAGCCATATCTAACTGTTTTTTAAAATACTGTTTTTGTAATTCTTTTTCTTCTATTCCATAGTGATAATCTAATCCTATTTCTCCTATTGCCATAATCTTATTATCATTTATATGTTTTTCTATGAAATTTAATTCCTCTTCTTTACTATCCTTTACTTCATTAGGATGAATCCCAATTGCTCCATAAATATTATAATATTTTTTACATAATTCTAATACTTCTTTATTTGTTTTGTCATCTACTCCTGCTGCTATCATATAATTGTCTTCCATATGTTCAATAATTTCATCTACATTATTATAATCTTCTTTACATAAATGACAATGTGTATCTATCATCATAATTATTACCTTCTTTCACAAAAAAATTATACCATAATCTGTATAATCTTTTATTCTTTTACTTTAATATAAATATAACGTATAAAATATATAATCAAACATATAAAATACATCATATCAAAAATATTATATTCTACTGCAATACTACCTAAGACTAATAATGAAACAGCGATGAAACACAGTACAACCCACTTCATAGTTCTATCTTTAGTAGTCATAATTTCTCCTTCTATAATTTATATTTTAAACAACAGTACTACTATAGCATGTTTTATATAAAAGGAGCAACCGCTTAGTCTCTTTTTTGTTCGACAATTTACAATCTTTTACAACTTATTTTGTCCTTTCTCCTCTATTTCTGCCATCTTTTTATCTTTATCTATACGTATAAATAAAGGTTCTGGATCATTTAAAATAATTCCATAATCTAATCCTTTAAAATCAGTTAATGATTCTATAAATCTATTTTCAGTATTTAATTGTTTAAATATTTTATCTGCTGTTTCTGGTAAAAAAGCTTGTAATAATACTGCTCCAGAACGAATAGATTCTAATAAATTATATAGAACTGTAGCAAGTCTCTCTTCTTTCTCTGGATCTTTGGCTAATATCCAAGGCATTGTTTCATCAATATATTTATTACTTCTTCTAAATATTTCAAATACTTCATCTATTGCATCTGCAATACGATATTCGTTCATCTTCTCTTCTACTTTTTTTGGAGCTTCTTTTACAATGTTGATAAGTTCATTATCTATACTTTCAAATACGGTTGGTTCTTTTACTACTCCATCAAAATATTTTTTACTCATTGCAATAGTTCTATTTACTAAATTACCTAGAATATTTGCCAAATCAGAATTAATTCTTTCAATTAGCAATTCATAAGTAAAGGTTCCATCACTTGAAAAAGGTATTTCATGTAATAAATAATAACGAACTGCATCTACACCAAAATAACTTACTAAGTCATCTGCATATACTATATTTCCTTTTGATTTACTCATTTTATCATTTCCACATAATAACCAAGGATGACCAAATATTTTTTTAGGAAGTGGTAAATCAAGAGCCATTAACATAACTGGCCAATAAATTGTATGAAATCTTAGAATATCTTTCCCAATTAAATGAATATCTGCTGGCCAGTATTTATGAAATTCTTCACTTGATTTACCATCAGTATTGTACCCTAAGAAAGTAATATAGTTACTTAATGCATCTATCCATACATAAACAATATGTCCTGAATCAAAATCAACTGGTACTCCCCAAGTAAATGAAGTTCTTGATACGCATAAATCTTGCAATCCTGGTTTTATAAAGTTATTTACAATTTCATTTTTACGACTAAGTGGTTCAATAAAGTCTGGATGACTTTCTATATATTCTTCTAATCGTTTACTATAATTACTTAGTTTTAAAAAATAAGCTTCTTCTTTTGTCTTATGTACTTCTCTAGAGCAATCTGGGCATTTTCCATCTATCGCTTGTGTTTCTGTGAAAAATGATTCACAAGGAGTACAGTAAAGTCCTTCGTATTCTCCTTTGTAAATATCTCCTTGTTCATATAATTTTTTAAATATTTTAGCTACTTCTTCTTCATGAGCGGGTGCTGTTGTTCTTACAAATCTATCATAACTTGTATTCATAACATCCCATATTCTTCTTACTTCTAATGCTACTTCATCTACAAATTCTTGTGGCTTTTTATTTTCATTTTTGGCTTTTATTTCTATTTTTTCTCCATGTTCATCTGTTCCAGTTTGAAAATATACATCATATCCCATTAATCTTTTATAACGAGCGATTGCATCCGCTAAAACAATCTCATATGTATTTCCAATATGTGGTTTTCCTGATGTATAAGTTATTGCTGTTGAAATATAAAATTTTTCTTTCATTTTTTTTCCTCCTCTTTAATTGGTACTGCCAATTCCACCTTGTCTCTTATTTTCTATCATTTCTTCATTATCTATTGTTAGAAATTTTACAAATATTCCTTGACAAATTCTATCTCCTACTTTTATTATATAATCTTCAGTTCCATGATTTTGAAGACTAATCCATGCATGACCTTCATTGGTTTCATTATTATAATAATCACTTTCAAATATTCCTACTTGATTCGTCATTCTTATATTATATTTAAAACCCATACTACTTCTTACCACTAACATCAACATTTCATCATTATTCATTGTTACTTTTACACCTAATGGTATTTTTTTTATTTCTCCTGGTTGTAAAGTAGTTTCTATAGGACTTTTAAAATCATATCCTGCACTATACTTTGTTTGACGTTTTGGAAGTTCATGTTTTTCGTAAACTTCTTTATCTTTTCCAATATCTTTTTGCCATTGTTCAAAGCTAATTTTTTCAAAATATCTTGCCATAATTATTCTTCCCCTCTCTTTTTTAACAAAAAAAACATCCTTAACATAAAGGACGCTTTTTAACGTGGTACCACCTTTCTTCATAAAATAGAATTTTTGTACTTTCAACACATTACTATTTTACCTTGATTTCTTAACGCGAAATACGTTTTATCCTAAAAATTCGGATAATCAACTCCAGAGCCATTCGTACTATTCTTTATCACTTGTTCTCACCTACCACAAGCTCTCTTTCATAAATCCTAGTATTCTCTCTTTCAAAGTTTTTCAAAAACGAGGATATTATATCATGAATATTATTATTGTTCAAGATGTTTTCCTAAAAAGTTAGCCACTATTTTTATAAGTTGTTCCTCTTTCTCTTCTAATTGTTCTTTTTCTGAAAACATTATCACTAATCCCACTGCATCTCCTTCTGATAGTATTGGTGCATAAGTATAACTTCCTTCTAATTCTTCATCTTCTATGATTTTAATTTTTTTTGTGTATTTCTCTAACATATTTTCTCTTCTTTTGATACAGTCTTCCATTTTTGAACTAATCATTTTTCCATTATATTTTTTCTTTAAATTTCCTGATACTGCAATAATATTATCTGTATCCATAATAACTATATTATGTTTTATTAAGTTATGAATGGAATCTGTTAATTCTTGTGCAAAATCATTTAAATTTCCCATAATAGAATATTTTTTTAAAATAATTGTTTCATCTTCTATATATACTTCCAAATTTTCTCCTTCTTTGATTCGAAGTGTTTTTCTAATTTCTTTTGGTATAACGATTCTTCCAAGTTCATCTATTCTTCTTACTACTCCTGTTGATTTCATAAATACCTCACTTTCTAACACTATTTTGTGAAAAAATAATGAATTTATACAATACAATTATAAAAAATTATGATATAATGAGTTAATGTCTTTTTGAGGAGGAAGTTTATGGAAAAAGTATTTGTTTTTGGTCATAGACGACCAGATACAGATAGTGTTACTGCAGCAATAACATTATCTTACTTAAAAAATCAATTAGGAATGAATGCTGTACCTGTTATTTTAAGTGATATCAATAATGAAACAAAATTTGTTTTAAAATATTTTAATGTAAAAAAACCAAGTTATTTAAATGATGTTAAAATAAAGATTAAAGATTTAAATTATTTAAAAAATTACTTTATTTCTAATAAAGCTTCTATTTATCAAGGTTTTCTTGCTATGACAAAAGCTTCACTTCACAAAATCCCTGTGGTCGATGATGAACACCATTTATTAGGGATATTAAGCATGGGAGATATTGCTCATGATCAATTATCTAATGAATTTTATCATTTTAAAGCATCCTACAATAATATATTAGATGTTTTACATGGGACTGAGGTCACACGTTTTGATGAAGAAATTGAAGGTAGTGCGATGGTTGCTTCTTATAAAAGTACAACAATTATTGAAAGCATTAAATTAGATCGTTCTAGTATTATGATTATGGGAGATCGTCATAGTGTTATTGAATATGCTGTGAATGAAGGAGTAAGACTTATTATTTTAACTGGTGGTTCTAATATAAAAGAGGAACATTTAGAAATTGCTAAAAAAAATAAAGTAAATATTATTAAAACAGATTATGATACATTTAGAGTTACTAGAATATTTAATTTATCAAAAAATGCTAGTGAAATTATTTCAATAAAAAATGTATTATGTATTAAAGATTTTGATGATGTTAAAGAATTTGTTTCCATTGCAAATCAAACAAAATATAGTTATTATCCTGTTATTGATAAAGAAGAAAAATGCTTAGGAATTGTAAGATTATCTGATATCAATGAAGTAAAACGTCATAAAGTTATATTAGTTGATCATAATTCTTATGATCAAAGTGTTGTTGGATTAGAAGAAGCTGAAATTTTAGAAATTATTGATCATCACAATATTGGTACAATTGGTACTTCTATGCCTATCAATTTTAGAAATATGCCTGTAGGTAGTACTAATACGATTATTTTCAAGCTATATAAAGAAAATTTAATTCCTATACCAAAACAAATGGCTGGATTAATGCTTTCTGGTATTTTATCTGATACACTTATTTTAAAATCTCCTACCACTACTGATATGGATAAAGAGGTTGTTGATGAACTATGTAAAATTGCTGAATTAGATTATCAAAAATATGGATTAGAAATGTTAGAAGCAGGTTCAGATTTAAAAGGGAAAACACCAATAGATATTATTTATATGGATTTTAAAATTTTCCCAATTGGAGAAAGAAAGATGGCGATTAGCCAAGTTACTACAATAAATGCAAGTGACATTTTAAATGACAAAGAAACTTACATTCAATTATTGAATAAGATTGCTATAGAAAATGATTATTATTTTTCGGCTTTATTTATTACAGATATTATTGAAAATGGTTCTTATGTTTTGTATAGTGATGAAGCTGATAGCTTATTACGTGCTGCCTTTGGTCTTAGAACAATTACTGAAGGAACATATTTACCTAATGTTGTTTCTAGAAAAAAACAAGTTATTCCAAATATTATGCTACAATATGAAGCAAAATAAAAATACATAGAAAAGTAATATATCATTATATTGCTTTTTATATTATACTTTTAAACTCTAATTTTTATTTCACTTCTATCTCAATTTTTACGTTTATATTATGTTGATATTACTTTTATTTTTATTTTCTACAATATCAGAAACACACAGAAAAAGCCAAGAATATTTCACTTGACTTATTTTTTTACACATTCATTTAGAATTTCCATTAGTTCTATTAGATAAAAAATATAATGTTTTTCTAAATGAACAATATCTAATGTAATAATTAGTTTTTCTTCACGACTTGCAAAACGAATGGATTTTGATAAATTATTTGCTTTAAAAAATAATTGCTCTCCATCTATTAAGTTCATCTTTTGTGGATTTAGTGTTACTTCAATAAAAGTTTTTGTCTGTCTAATTTTTTCAACATTTAAATCATGAGCAAGTTTTTCAAACCATTGTTCATACATATAAATTTCTAAGTTATCTGATACTTTTCCAAACCTATCTTCTAATTCTTGTTTTACTGTTTCTAATTTTTCTTTTGAATCGATTTGATTTATTTTTTGATGGATTTCTATTTTTAACTTTTCTTCTTTTACATATGTATCTGCAATACTTGTTTCTATATCCAATAATGGTTGCTCTTCTTTTTCTTTGATAATTTCTTTGTTATTTCCTTTTTTACGTTCTACTTCTTCATTTAACATTTCCAAAAATAAATCCATTCCTACACTATCAATGAATCCAGCTTGTTCACTTCCAAGTACATCCCCTGCTCCTCTGATAGATAAATCTCTCATTGCTATTGCAAATCCACTACCTAGTTCTGTAAAATCTTTGATGACATTAAGACGTTTAGTTGCAATTTCAGATAAACTTTTTCCAGGTGTATACATTAAATAACAATATGCTATTTTATTGCTTCTTCCTACTCTTCCTCTAATTTGATAAAGTTGGGATAATCCAAAATGATCTGCATCCATAATGATTAATGTATTCACATTAGGCATATCAATTCCTGTTTCAATAATGGTAGTACATAATAGAATATCATATTCATGGTCTATAAAGTCCATCATTTTATTTTCCATTTCGGTTTTATCCATTCTTCCATGGACACTTACAATTCTTGCTTCTGGAATCAGTTTACATAGTTCATCTTGTTTTCTTTGCATGTCTTCTACATGATTGTATAATATAAATATCTGACCTTTTCTTCCTAATTCTTTATAGATTGCATCTTTTATCATTTGATGATTTTCTGCTAATACATAGGTTTGAACAGGATAACGGTTTACAGGTGGTGTTTCGATAAGTGACATGCTACGAATACCTGCAATTGACATTTGTAAGGTTCTTGGTATTGGGGTTGCTGATAGAGTCAATACGTCTACATCATTTTTATATTGTTTTATTTTTTCTTTATGCTTTACTCCAAAACGCTGTTCTTCATCTATGACTAATAATCCTAAGTTTTTAAATATTACATCATTACTTAATAAACGATGGGTTCCTATGACAATATCTATTTTTCCTTCTTCTATTTTTTTTATATTTTCATTTAATTGTTTTGTACTAACAAATCTATTTAATAGACAAATATTAACTGGAAAGTTTTGAAATCTTTCTATTGCGTTTCTATAATGTTGCTGAGATAAAATCGTTGTTGGACATAAAAGAGCTACTTGTTTTCCTGAGTTAATTGCTTTAAACATTGCTCTAAATGCTACCTCTGTTTTTCCATATCCAACATCTCCACATAATAACCTGTCCATTGGATGAGCTTTTTCCATATCTTTTTTTATTTCTTCTGTTACTTTTAATTGATCTAATGTTTCTTGATAAGGAAATTCTTTTTCAAATTCTATTTGCTCTTTTGTATCAGGTCCAAACGCAAATCCTTCTACTGTTTCTCTTTTTGAATAAAGGTCTAATAGTTCTCCTGCAATACTTTCTGCTCTTTCTCTAGCTTTTAGTTTTTTCTTCTGCCATTCTGTTCCTCCTAATTTGTTTAGTTTAGGAGGGACTGTATCTTTTCCAGAATATTTATGAATAAATTCTATTTTTTCAACAGGTACATATAGATGATCTCCATCATTATACTCAATATTTAGATAGTCTTTTTTAAATCCATTTTTTGTTAATGTTTTAAGTCCACAGTATTTTCCGATTCCATGGGCAACATGAACTACATAATCTCCTTCTTCTAGGTTTGATAAATTTTTTATTTTTGTTCCTATTTTGAAGTTACTTTTATACTTTGCTGAGTAGTCATTTTTTGCAAATAGTTCTCGTTCACTAATAACTACGTAGGTTTCATAAATAAATCCGCTTGTAATAGGATAAATAATGATGTTAATATATCCATCATGAATGTCTTGTACACTTGTTATAAATAAAGGCAAATCGTTCCATTCTTCTTCTAGTTTATTGATTTGATAACGATTAGATAAACATATGATAACTGTTTTATATCTTTTTTTATATTCTAGTATTACTTTTTTTATTTGTTCACTTGTTCCTTTTAGCATTTCTAATTCTTGTGAGTGATAATGTTCACTTTTGGCATTTTTATCAATTTTATTATCAAATGAATTTAGATATAATGTATCTTTTGCAGTTTCTTTTTCTAATTCATTCATGTATGGCTCTTTATGATTTATATCTATATTATTTCTATAATCAAGCATTTCTTGAACTAATAATGCATAAGCATTTAATATTTCATCATAGTTTTGATATGCTAAAACGGGATTATCTATCATTTTTAGTAAACTAGAAGGTTCAGCATAATGCATGTATTCTTTTTGTTTTGGAATTTCATCTAATAGTTCATCTATTAAAAATTCTGTATTTGGAGTAATTGTTATTTCTGATATTTCTTTGATTGTTAATTGGCTATCTATATCAAATTCTCTAATAGAATCTATTTCATCTCCCCAAAATTCAATTCTGATTGGACTATCATTACCAAGTGGAAATATGTCTACAACAAAACCACGTACTGCCATTTCTCCAGTTTTATTGACGATTGTTTCTCTAGAATAGCCTAGTTTAAGTAACGTTTCTGTTAGGTTATGAATATCAACTTGACTATTTTTTTCGAGTGTTATTTTAGATGATTGGTATTTTTCTTTAGATGGAAGAAAACGCAAAAAACCCATTAGGTTGGTAACAACAATTCCTGGATTATCATTTACTAATGCATTTAATGTTTCTAATCTTGTTACTTTTAATTCTGGACTAATGGCTAGTGCTTCACTTGTTAAAAAGTCATCCATGGGGAAAAAGTATACATCTTTTGTATACTTATTAAGGATTTGATAATACTGATTTGCTTCGTATAAGGTATTTGTTACTAAAAGAATATTCCTATGCTCTTTTTTATAAAGCTCATATAGATAAATCATTTTTAGTTCATTCGTTAATCCTATTATTTCTCCTGAAGTTAATACAGATGAAAATAAGGTTTCAAAGAAGCTCATAACATTCATTCCTTTCTTTCATAAAGATTATTTATAATATATATTATTTTGAAGATTCTATTATAGCAAATATTCTGAAATTTGTCTTTATTTCTTATTGTATTTACTCATAATTGTATCAAATGGAAGTGTACAAAAATCATAAAAAATATTATTTATCGTATCTAGTACACTATTTATTTTTTCCTTTTCTTCTAAAGAAAATTTACCTAACACATAATCTTTTGTGTCTTTTTCTTTATTTTTTGATATTCCAATTTTTAATCTTTTATATTCGTTTGTATGTAGATGAGCTTCTATGTTTTTTAATCCATTATGTCCACCTGCACTACTTTTAAATTTTAATTTTATTTTACCAGTATCCATATCTAAGTCATCACTGATAACTAATATATCATTCGTATCTATTTTATAATATTTGGCAAAAATATTTACTGCTTCTCCAGATAGATTCATATAAGTCAGTGGTTTTAGTAATAATATTTTTTGATTTTCAATTTCTAAGATTGCATATTCTCCATTCATTTTTTTGGAAAATGTTTGTACATTATTATCTAAAGCGATTCTATCTATTGCCATAAATCCCACATTATGTCTTGTGTTTTCGTATTCCTTTCCTGGATTTCCTAGACCAACTATCATTTTCATTTTTTTCACCTACTTTATTTTATGGTATTCATTGTAAATATCACTTGTCTTTACATTACGATCATGTGCTACTTTCTTAATGGCTTCTTTTGTTGAAATTCCTTGTGTTAGATAAATGTTTACATGTTCAGTTACTGTTAAGGAATCGTAATTTTTTTCTTCATGATTTCCACTTACTACTATGACCATTTCTCCTTTGGCACCTTTTATTTCTTCTAATATTTCTTTTACAGTTCCTCTATATACTTCTTCAAATTTTTTTGTTATTTCCCGAGAAATACTTATGTTTCTTGTTCCAAATACTTGGAAAATATTTTCTAATGTATTTTCTATACGATGTGGTGCTTCATAAAATATCATGGTAAATGGATAGTCTTTCAATGTTTCTAATTCTTTTTTTCTTTTACTTTCTTTACTATTTAAAAATCCATAAAATAAAAATGGACTTGGTTCTATTCCTGATGAGGTTAATGCTGGGATAAGAGCTGTTGGACCTGGTAATGATACTACATTATAATTGTTATTGATTGCTATTGTTGTTAAGTAATAACCTGGATCACTAATAATTGGAGTTCCTCTATCACTTACTAATCCTATATTTTTTCCTTCTCCTAATAGTTTTAATAGTTTTTCGCCATTTTCTTTTTCATTATGTTCATGATTGGCAATAAGTGGCTTTTTAATTTTTAATGTATGCAATAGCTGAGATGTTACTCTTGTATCTTCAGAGAAAATCACATCAACTAATTTTAATGTATTGATTGTTCTTACTGTCATATCTTCCATATTCCCAATTGGAGTTGGAATTAAATATAGTGTTGGAGTGTTATTATAACTTTTTTGAGACATGATTTCACCTCTTTTATTTATGAAAAATATTTTTCTATTTCTTTTGTATAGCTACCATCTTCATTATGTACATATAATGGAGGTAATATTTTTATTCCTGGATTTCCGTTTTTCTTTCCTTCAATGAGTAAGATATGACTATTTTCGTTTTGTTTTGGATAGATATATTGTATTTTTTTAGGTTCTATGTTTTCTTTTCTCATTTCTGTTAGAATGTCGACAAGTCTTTCTGGACGATGTACTAAGGCAATAATACCTTGATTTTTTAATAGTTTTCTTGATATTCTTAATACATCAGATAAGGTAAGTGTTACTTCATGCCGCGCGATTGTTTTAGCATCACTTTCATTGAAATGAGAGTTTTTATGAACTTTAAAAAACGGTGGATTACATGTAATTATATCAAATTTTTCTGTTTCAAGTGGATATGTTCTAACATCTCCTTCTATAATTTTTATTTGTTCTGTTAGCGCATTTAGTTCAATCGTTTTTTTGGCCATGTCTACACTTTTTTTTTGTATTTCTATTCCTGTTATTTCGGCATCAGTTTTAGTAGATAAAATTAAAGGAATTGGAGCATTTCCTGTCCCTATATCTAAAATTTTTTTTATATTTTTATTGATGGTTACAAAGTTAGGTAATAAAACAGAATCTAGTGAAAAATGAAAACTATTTTTATCTTGAATTATTTTTAATTTTTCATAACCTAATAAATAATTAACAGTTTCCACAGCTTTTTTCCGTTTCTATAATGCCTTTTTCTTTTATTTCCACCTTATAAGTATGTTTTAATATGTCAATTGATATCACTTTTCCTGTCCCTTCTTCTGTTTCCACAGTATTTCCTATTTTAGGTAAACATTCTCTACATTGTTTATAGCTTTCATCTTCATATTTTAAACAGCATAGTAAACGGCCACATGCTCCATTTATTTTGGATTGATTTAGAGAAATGTTTTGATTTTTAGCCATGTTAATTGATACAGAATCAAAGTCTTTTAAAAAGCATGAGCAACATAGTTCTCTACCACAAGGTCCTAGCCCACCTATTTCTTTTGCTTTATCTCTTACTCCTACTTGTCTTAATTCAATTCTTGTCTTATAAATAGAAGCTAATGTTTTAGCTAGATTTCTAAAATCAATACGAGCATCGGCTAAAAAACGAAACATTAGTTGTGTTCTATCAAAATTATAGCTACAATCTAATATTTTCATCTTTAAGTTTTCTTTTTGTGCTAATTCTCTACATTTTTTTAATGCAGCTTCTGCATCTTTAATATTTTTTTTGTTAGAAATATAATCTTGTTTGGTTGCTATTCTAACTACATTTTTTAAATTATTTGTTATTTTTTCTTGTTTTAATAAAAATGGTTCTTTTACTACTTTTCCGAATTGTAAGCCACGTTCTGTTTCTACAATTACTGTTATATTATTTTTTAATGTTAGTTTATTAGGCGAAAAAAAGTAAACTTGTCCATTTTCTCCAATTGTAATTCCTACTACTTCTATCATATTACTTTCCTCCTACCATATTTAATATTAATTTATCAATTAAAAGAGCATTGTTCATGTTAATTTTTATATTTTTTTTCATTTTCATTATTTCATTTATTTTTTTTGTAATTTGTTCTATTGTATTTTTTTCGGAAATATTATGAATTAGTTCTATTTCATCTTTGAATATTTTTATTTCTCTATTGCATTTTTTATTTAATACATCATTATAAAAAAAGGTCATAATATCGAACGCTAATATAAGATTTTCTTTTTCGCTAATATGATTATGCCATAATTTTGTTGTATAAAGTAAGGTTTCTTTTCCTTTTACTTCGAAGTTTTTTATAAACGTTATAATTGCTTGTATCATTTCGAGGTATTTCTGACATTCTTCTTCATTAGATAAGTCAAATAATGTTGTATGTATGTACTCTGATAATAAGTTAATTGTTGTTTTATTTGAATTTTCATTTGATTTTCTTTTGGAGAAGGATAGAATTTGACAACGACTTCTGATTGTTTCTAATACTTGATAGATACTATCTGTTGTTAGTATGGCAATAATTCCTTCTTCTGGTTCTTCTAAAAATTTTAATAATGAGTTTGCTGCCGATTTGTTCAGTTTTTCTACTTGATGAATAATATATATTTTATATTGTCCCTCTAATGCTTTTTTACTAAATTCTTCTTGTAATTCGTCTAGTTGTTCTTTTTTTATCCAAATACCATCTGGGTCTATAACTTTAAGTTCAGTATAATTCATATCATCAATTTTTTTGCACTGCATACAGTTCTCACAATTATTATTTTGAGTTTTGTTAGATGGACAAAGTAAGTATTTAACGAATGCTAAAGCCATTTCATTTCCAATTGTACTATTTTTGGTATCTAATAAATAGGCATGGGATACTTTTTGTGTCATTACTGCATTTTTCATCATTTGATATATTATTGGTTGTTCTTGTTTATAATCATCTAACATTTTTTCACCTCATTTAGTATATTAGTAGCAGTATTATCAAAAAACTGAAAAGAGCTGGTATTCCTAATATTGCAAGTGCTAATACGGTTATTATATTAAGTGGTATCATTATATTTAAGGGTGCAACTATTATATTAAATCCATAAAGTATAAATCCACTTACAATTATTCTTTTAAAGAATTGAAAAAATTTTTTAATCATTATATCACCTGTTAGATAATACTATGATTAAAAAATAAGAATTAGTATTTTAATTATTTATTTTCTTCTGATATTTTCTTGCGATCTTCTAAAGCCATTTCTAGTGTTAATGAATCGATATAGTCCATATCTGCTCCTAAAGGCACTCCATGAGCTATTTTTGATACGATTACATTTTTATGTTCTAATAATTTCAGTATATATAGCGATGTTGTTTCTCCTTCAATGCTTGGTTTTACTGCGATAATAACTTCTTTTATATTCTCTTTTTCTATTCGTTCTATTAAAGCTAAAATATTGATGTCTTCTGGATTTATTCCATCTAAAGGAGAAATAAGCCCATTTAACACATGATAAAGGCCATGATAAGAGCCTAATTTTTCAAATAGTACTACATTTTTAGGGTCTTCTACTACACATATAATATCACGTTCTCTATTTGAATCTTTACAAATTTCACAGGTGTCTTCTTCTGATAAGTTGTTACAAATAGAACACCTTTTTATTTTAGTTTTGGTATTTTCTAAAGATTCTGCAAACAAGTGAATTATTTCTGTATCCAAATTCAATGTTGCGAGCGCTAATCTTTCAGCTGTTTTTTCACCTATTCCTGGAAGTTTTTTAAAGCACTCTATTAAGTTTCTTATTGTAATTGGATAACTCATACTAGAATAGTCCTGGCATTCCTTGTGTATATTTTCCCATTTTTTGTTCTGTAGTATCGTCTACTTTTTTCATGGCATCATTGATTGCTACAACGATAATATCCTCTAACATTTCTATATCTTCTTTATCTAATTGTTCTTGCTCTATTTTTACACTCAATACTTCTTTTTGACCATTTACTTTTACGGTTACAAAAGAAGATTTTCCTTCAAATTCCATTTTATCTATTTTCTCTTTTTCTGTCATCATTTCTTTTTGTAATTTTTGTGCTTGTTTCATCATTGCTTGTATATTCATTTTCTATTCCTCCTAATTTTAACTATATTCTATAATATCCTGAAATATAGTTTCTATTTTATTTTTTTCTTCTTTTTTATTTTCATTTGGAGAAGAAGTATTTAATACTGGTTCTTCTTTCCATTCATATTTTTTTGTTTTGGAATTAAATTCTTGTTTTATTTGATTCCATTCTTCTATGTTAGTTGCTACTACTTTTATTTTTTCATGATATGTATCTTCTAATATTTCTTCTATTATATTCCAATTTTGATTAAATAAGGATTCCATTGGAATATCTTTATAAACAAATATTAAGTGATTTTTTCCTGAGGCTTTTAATTCACCATCAAATATTAATGATACCCATTGGCTATAAATTTCATCAAAAAGATGTTTCTTTATTTGTTCTAATTTTTCTTTATATTGTAATAATTCTTTTTTATTAAAACTACTTAGTGTATTATTGATTCTTATTCTTTTTATTTCTTCTATTTGTTTATTTTTTATATTTTCTTCTTCTGTTTTCAAAGGTATATTTATTTTTATATTTTCTGACTTTTTTTCTATTATTTCTGGTTGTTTTTCAGATTGCAAATTTTCCACAGAGATTTTATTTTCTTGTCTTTTTTCAACACTTTCTTCTATTTGAACAGAAGCTGCCACTTCAATATTACTCATTTCAATTAGGTTTATTTCTAATGTGATTTTTTCATTATCAGAATTTTTCATATCATATATTGTTTTTGAAAATTTTTTTATATATTTTAATAGTATTTCTGGTTCTATTTTTTCACTCATTTGAATATAAATTTTTTTTTCAGTTTCTTCAAAATAATTAGGTGCTACTTGATAGATTAAAATATTTCTTAAATATAAAACTAACTCTTCTACTAGTTTAATTAAATTTTTACCTTTATCATCTAGGTCATCAAATATTTTTAATAATTGGGCAATCTTTTTATCTAAAATCACATCTATTATCTTTTTCATTTCTTCATTTCCTATTGTTCCGTTAATATCATGAATATCTTGACAAGAAATATTTTCTGGGCAATAAGATATTGCTTGGTCTAATAAGCTTATTGAATCACGCATTCCGCCTTGAGATAAGATTGCGATTTCTTCCAATGCTTCATTTTCTATTATTATATTTTCATTGCTTACTATTTTATTTAGGTTTTCCACAATTTTTTTTGTACTTATTTTTTTAAAATCAAAACGCTGACATCTTGATAGTATAGTTGCTGGTATTTTATGTGGCTCTGTGGTGGCTAATATAAAAATAATATATTGAGGGGGTTCTTCTAATGTTTTTAATAGGGCATTAAACGCACCTGGGCTTAACATATGAACTTCATCAATTATGTAAACTTTATATTTGCTATTTGAAGGTACCAAATTAACTTTACTTTTTAATTCTCTTATTTCATCTACACCATTATTTGAGGCCGCATCTATTTCTATAATATCAGTTGTTTGTTTATTGTTAATTTGAATGCAGCTATCACATTCATTGCAAGGTTCAAAATTATTTAAATTTTTACAATTTATTGTTTTGGCTAATATTTTTGCTGTACTTGTCTTTCCTGTTCCGCGAGGTCCAGCAAATAAATACGCATGTGTTAATTTATTATTTTGAATTGCATTTTTTAATGTTTGTATTATCACATCTTGACCTACTACGTCTTTAAATGTAGATGGTCTATATTTTCTGTATAAAGCCTGATACATATTTCACCTCCAATTATTTTTATTATAACATTTTTAAATTTATTATAAAAGGACAAAATTCATGTTTAGCCTCTTTTATTTTCAAAAAATTTTTTTATTATGTATGAAGACTCTGTTTCATAAATTCCTTTTTCTATTTTAGGTATATGATTATTTTTTTGATTTTCTATTTTTTCAAGACTTTCTATATATCCAAATTTAGGACTTACTGTTGCGTATATAATTTTTTTGATTCTTGATTGAATAATAGCTCCTGTGCACATCATACATGGTTCCAAAGTAATATATAAAATACAATCAGTAAGATACCATGATTTTAATTTTCTGCATGCTTTTTTTATTACTATCATTTCAGCATGAAGAGTTGCATCTTTTTTGTATTCTTTTTTATTGTGTCCACGAGCAATAATTTTATTTTTGTATACTATAACTGCTCCTACTGGAACGTCATTTTTTCTTATAGCTTTTTTTGCCTCTTTTAAGGCAATTGACATAAAATACTCATCATTCATTTTATCCACTCCAATAAAAAATGACGCACACACTTAGAGGATCTTAAGGCTGCTATCTTCCGATTCTGACCTGGTTCAATCATAAATGTTGCGTCAATAACATTGTATCTAAATTGATAAAAAAAAACAACCTTAAATTAACAAAAAAATAATTTTATTAAGTTTTTTTATACAATTTATATAGTATAAAAAGTTATAAGAGTTCTTACATTTTTAAAATTTCTTTTACTCTATGTTTCACGTGAAACTTTTATCTCCTTTCTTTTTTTATTTTTACTCTATGTTTCACGTGAAACTTTTATCT
>CANSDD010000019.1 GCA_947645535.1 uncultured Mycoplasmatota bacterium | reverse complement strand
CAGCTTGATTTATTTCTTTTGTTCCATTCCTACACTCATAAAGTTTCGCCAAATCACTATCCAACATCACTTGCTTTCCTCTTATTTCATATATTATATTTTACCAAACATCCATAGCAAACACAAGAACAAATGTTTTTCACTATCCAATTAGATTATAAACTACAAAATACAGCTTCCAAAATGCACCAAAAAAGAGAATTCATTTTATTCCCTTGAAATATTTAATACAATTCCCATACTGCATAACGTAATCAGTAAACTAGAACCACCATAAGATAAAAATGGAAGTGTAACCCCAGTAACTGGAATTAATCCAACTACAACACATAAATTTAAAATTGCTTGAAAAGAAAGCTGAAAAATAATACCAAATGCTAAATATTTTCCAAATAAATCAGAAGATTCATGAGCTATTTTAAACCCACTAATGATAATACATAAAAATAACGATGCTACAATTAAAACTCCTAAAAACCCAAATTCCTCACTAATAATAGAGAAAATAAAATCTGTTTGAGGTTCTGGAAGATAAAAATGTTTTTGAATAGAATTACCAAATCCTAACCCTAATAAACCTCCTGGTCCAATTGCATATAGCGACTGAATAATCTGAAAACCACTTCCAAGTGGGTCTTTCCAGGGATCTAGAAAGGATAAAATTCTGGCCAATCTATATGGTGCAATAGCAATTAAAATTACAATCCCTACGACACCAACTATTCCAATTCGAAAGAAAAATTTAAAATTCACACCACCTACAAATAATATTCCAATAATTGTCATTACAATAATCGTTCCAGTTCCAAAATCAGGTTGCAACATAATTATTCCAAAGATAAAGAGTGTTAAACCTAAGATAGGTAAAACCCCTAATTTAATCTTTTTCATATCTTTTGCATGAGTACATAAATACTTAGATGTAAATATAATCAATCCTAATTTCGTAAATTCACTAGGTTGTATTCCAAAAGAACCAATTCCAAACCAACTTCTACTACCATTTCTAACAGTTCCTATACCAGGAATTAAAACAAGAATTAGTAAAATTACACATAACCCTAAAATCTTATTGGAATATTTTCTATATAACTGATAATCTATTTTACTAATCATAATCATCAATACTACTCCTATAAGAAAAAATAACCCTTGATTTTTAACAAACTTAAATGGATCATGAAACTTATATTCAGCCCAAATATAAGAAGCTGAATAAATCATAATAAGTCCAAAAATAGAAATAGCTAAAATACTAAGAAATAACAATAAATTAAACTTTTTTTCTTTCATTATAACCACACTCCAAAAGCAAGAGCTACCATTGCACCAAGTAAACCAATGACCCAAAATAATTTTACTATATCTCTTTCATTCCATCCCAACTTTTCAAATGTATGATGAATTGGTGTCATTGGAAAAATACGTTTATGAGTCAACTTATAATATCCCCTTTGTATAATACAAGAAATAGTTTCTAATACAAAAACGATTCCAATCACAATAAGTAATAGTTCATGCCTAGTTAAAATAGCAAGACTTCCTAATGTTGCCCCTAGTGCGAGAGAACCAATATCTCCCATAAATACTTTCGCAGGACTAACATTAAAGAATAAAAAACCTAATATTCCTCCTACTAAAACAAAACAAAATATTGATAATTCTTGATACCCTTCTAGCCAACCTGTATTTAAACAAATAAGTCCAAAAGTCAAAAAAGCTATCGCTGATAATCCCCCTGCCAACCCATCTAATCCATCTGTTAAATTAACCGCATTACTACTCGCTACTAATATAAATAAAATAAATAAACCATAAAACCAACCAATATTCATTTTTATATGAAATGTATGTATCCATAAAAGTGGTTCATTTCCAGATTTCATAAATAGATAGAAAAAGATAACAGCAACAAACAATTGCAATAACATCTTTGCTCCTTCTGACAACCCTTTATTATTATGCTTTACAATAATCAAATAATCATCTATAAATCCAATAACTGCATAAGCAATAAAGGTAAAAAGAACAATGATTAAACTATAAGAAAATTCTATTTTTTTTAAGAAAAATAAGAATAAAATAGTTATAATTGTAGGAATAAGAAAGATAAATCCTCCCATAGTTGGAGTACCATTTTTGGATTTATGTGTTCGCTCTAAATAAATACTAAGCGATTGACCTGCTTTTAATCGTTTTAGAATAGGAATAAGTAACACACCAAAAAATATAGCAAATAAAAATCCAATCATCATTGCAAAAATAGATTTTGTTAAAATAAGCATAATATCCTCCTATTCTGATAACATCAAACGAACTGTTTCTCCTTCGTATATTTTTTCTCCTGCTGCTGGTGATTGATAAGTTACAATTTCTCCACTTCCTGAAAATTCTACTTTAAAACTAGCTAAATCATTTACTGCTTCTTTTACTGATTTTCCAACTACATTTGGCACTTCTACATAAACTTTATCTCCATATTTATAAAGTTTATCACTTGCCCCTTCTCTTTTTTCTATTCCAAGTGCATCAATCGCATCTAATAAAACATTTCTAGCAATAGGAGCTGCTACAGTTCCCCCATATTGAGTGACACCTTTGGCATTATCTATTGCAATATAAACAACAATTTGTGGATCATCTGCTGGTAAGAACCCCATAAAAGAAACAATATAATTTCCTACCATATATTTTCCATCTTTTACCTTTTGAGCTGTTCCTGTTTTCCCACCTACTCGGTATCCTTCTATAAAAGCACTTCTCCCTGTCCCATTACTGACAACACTTTCAAGCGCCATGCGCACCTTTTCACTTGTTTCTTCGCTAATGACTTTTCTCTTTACTGTTGGAGTTGTTTCTTTAATGATGGTATTTGTTTCTGGTTCATTTAAGCTTTTTACAATATAAGGTTGATAAAGTGTTCCACCATTGATAGCGGCTGATACTGCTGTAATTTGCTGAATAGGTGTTACAGATACTCCTTGACCAAATGCAGTAGTTGCTAGCTCTACTGGTCCTACTTTATCTAAATTAAATAATATTCCACTACCTTCTCCATTTAAATCTACTCCTGTTTTACTTCCAAATCCAAAGTTTTTGATATATTCAAATAAGGTTTCTTTTCCTATTCTTTGTCCTAATTCAACAAATCCTGGGTTGCAAGAATTTTCAACTACCTGAAGGAATGTTTGCGTTCCATGACCACCATGTTTCCAACATTTAATTCTAGCTCCTTCTACATTAACACTTCCATTATCTGTAAAATTTTCTTTTTCCAAATCTACTTTCTTTTCCTCTAATGCAGTCGCAAGTGTAATAATTTTAAAAGTACTTCCTGGTTCATAAGTAGCCCATATTGGTAGGTTACGGTTAATTTCTTCAGTCGTGTAATTAGAATAATTACTAGGAGAAAAATTTGGTCTTGAAGAAATTGCTAATATTTCTCCTGTTTTGGGGTCCATTGCAATTCCAAGCGCCTGATCGGGACTATATTTTGAGACAGCATTATCTAACTCTCGTTCTAAAGAGGCTTGTATTTCATAGTTAATGGTAAGAGTCATATTGATCCCATCTTGTGGTTGCTCATATACCTCATTTAATTTTAATCTAGCTCCTTTGGCATCACTAAAATATTTAATCGCACCATAACTTCCAGTCAAGTAATTGTCATACATAAGCTCTAGTCCAGATAGCCCTTGATTATCAATTCCAACAAAACCTAAAGTATGAGATAAAACAGTATCATATGGATAATAACGTTTTGATTCTTTGACCAAATATACACCAGGTAGTTTTAAACTACTAATTTGATCTGCTATTTCATAAGATAGTCTTCTTCCTTCTGGGTGAACTCTTTCTATTGATGTTACTTTATTAATATGAGCAAGCATTTCTTCTTTTGTAACATTTAAAATACTAGCTAGCTTTTCTGCTGTTCCTTCTTTATCTTTAATTTGATTTGGTATTAAAACAAGAGAAGTAGTTGTAATATTATCAGCCAAAACTACTCCATTCCTATCAAATATTTTTCCTCTATTCGCTTCTATTGGAAGATTTCTACTCCATAAACTAGAAGCATATTTGTTTAATTTTTTATAATCAAATACTTGTATATAAAATACTTTTCCTACAATTAGAATAAAAAAGAGAACAATAATTACTAAGATAATTTTCATTCTAGTATGAATATTTTTAAAGAACATATGCTTCACCTCTAGTAAAAGGATATGTGCTAGTCCTAAAAAAAAGAACTGTTGAAATATATCAGTTCTATGATATTTTGTACTATGAACAAAAGTCAAAATAAAAGTTACAATTTTAATTAGCTAATAAAGCAATAATAAGATTCTATTTTTAGAGATTCCACTCCTTGGATAATTTGTTCTATACCATTTGCAACTTAACCAAATATCTCTCAATATTATTATACTTTAAATGATATGAAATATCATAAAACTATACTATTCTATCTTGTCTACCTATTTTTCTATACAGATAAAATTCTTTACTAATTTAGGATCATAGAAAACACCTTTTCCACCTTCTTCCTTACTCCTAGTACATAAATCTAATTCTTCCAATGCTTCTTGATTACTTTTTGATTTTCCATAAACACGATTAGAAACCATTGCGTCATAACTATCAGCAATTCCAATAATTTGTGCCCCAATACTAGGTATCTTTCCACTAGGATATCCATTTCCCATAAAACGCTCATGATGAGACTCTATCATATCAATAATGCTTTCATCAAAAAATTGATTTAACATAAAACGTGCCAATAATGAATGCATTTTTAATATTCCATATTCTACTTTATTTAATTTATCCTTTTTGCCAATAATTTCTTTTGGAATTAAATATTTTCCGATATCATGAAAAAGAGCAGCAATATAAATTTTCTTAATCTCTTGTTTCGAAAAATTTAAACTAGAAGCTAACATTTTTGCATACATAGCTACTCTAAGTAAATGGCCTAATTCATCCTCCTCGGCCATTTCTATATCAATATTTAACTGTAAATATTTTGAAAAAAGACTAAGATAAGATGATAACTCAGTATTTATCGTAATATTTAATAATTTAATATCATCATATAGGATAATTGGAATTTCTAATGTTTCATACAAACATAACAATTCTTTAGGTAAAAATTTTTTATCTTTCACAATAAGCAAAGAACATAAATTATAAATATTTTCTTTCACATCAAAACAATTTAATCCCAGCTGATTGATATCTTTTAAGTGTAATCCATAATAACCAATCATATCACATTCCTCCTAATAATATCATACTGCTTATCTTCAGAAAATCCTTAAAAAGAAAGAAAAAAAATGCAAAAATTTGCATTTATTTATTTTCAATATGCCCTTTCATCATTTCAATAAACTTATCGACAATTTCACCATCAAAAAGTTTACCCTTTCCCCCTTCTTCAATTGATTTACCACACAAAAATAATTCTTGTAATGCCTCTTTTACTGTTTTTCGTCTTTGATAAACTCGACTAGATGTCATTGCATCAAAACTATCTACAATGCCTATTATCTTTGCATCTAAATTAGGGATTACTCCATCTGGATAACCACTTCCATCACAACGTTCATGATGTGATCTAATAATATTTAATGTATTTAATGGTAAAAAATCTTTTAAAATATCATAAGAATAATCACAATGTTTTTTCATTAAATCAAATTCTTCTTCATTTAATTTTCCAGTTTTTTCAACAATATTAGAAGGAACTTTATATTTACCAATATCATGAAATAATGCTGCAATATAGATTTGTTTTATCTGTTCTTCATTCATACCAAGCATATGACATAAATCTCTCGCATTTTTAGCCACTCTAAGTAAATGACCCACCTGTCCTTCTTCCATTTCTTCTATCTCTATATTTAATTTTAAATATTTTGAAAATTCTTTCACATAATTACACAAATCATCATATTGATTAAACTGAAAATTTTTTAATTCATCATATTGAATAATTGGTATTTCCAAAGCTTCATATAGGTAAAATAAATCTTTTGGTATACTATCATAATTTTTAACTACAAGTGGGCAACAAAGATCATAGATATTGTCTTTTATATTTTTACTACCTTTTGGTAATTGACTTACCATACTATCATCTAATTCATAATATCCCAACATATAAAATCGCACTCCTACTATATTCTAAAAATAGTATGCACGATAATCAAATTATTATGCTTTTTAATGAATTTTAGATGATTTATATTCCACTTGAACACGTTCTACGCGATCCCAAGTTTTTTTATTTTTCTTATAACCAATAAAAGAAGAAATTCTTGCCAATAAAACAATATATCTTAAAACAGTAATTTCCAATATACATAATGCCATAGCTTTGAATACATCTCTAAAAGATAATTTAATATTTTCAACATGAAGTCTTGATAAAAATGTACATAATGATAAAATGCCACCAAATAATATATAAATAAACATAAAAAGAATCATAAATTTAATATTTAACAAATCTAACTGATATGACAAAAATATTGTAAAAATTCCAAATAATTCTATAAATGGTGTTAACAATTCATAAATTAAATAATACAAGAAAGAAATAAAACTAATCATTCCATATTTTGGATTAAAAAATAATTCTTTATACTTTGTCATTCCTTGCAATAATCCTTTATTCCATCTTTTCCTTTGCTTCATTAAATCTTTTAAAGTTGTAGGAGCTTGTGACCAACAAATTGCCTCTGGTACATATTTTACTGTATAATCAATCTTATGCATCTTACAAAAAACATGTAATTTAATAACTAACTCAAAGTCTTCACCTACAGTATCAGCATCATAACCACCTGCTGCCAAAGTAATATCCTTTTTAAACAGACCACAAGCACCAGAAATAATTAAATTTCCATTAAACTGATCAAACAAAATACGTGAAGCTAAAAAAGAACGATCATATTCTAATACTTGCATGCTAACAAGTAAACCTTTTGGTAAATGATACTCATTAATTTTTCCATCTATAATCTCTAATCCGTTAGAAATTCTAACAACCCCACCACAAGCAATAATTCTCTCATCTTCTAATATTGGTTTTGCTATATTCTCTAAAGAATCATCTTGCAACATAGAATCGGCATCTAATGACATAAAATAAGGACATTCTGACATATTGATACCTACATTTAAAGCATCCGCTTTACCTCCATTTTCTTTACGAACTAAAGTCAATTTTACTTTATATTCATCAGCCTCATATATTTCTGTCACTGATTTTGTTTTTATTTGTTTTCTAACTGGACGATTAATTTTTTTCATATGAAAATGCTCAATCAATTCTTTTGCAGTATTATCTGTTGAACCATCATCAATTACAATAATCTCATATAATCTATAATGAAGTTCCAAAAGTGATTTTACAGTTGCAACTACAGTAAGTTCTTCATTATGAGCAGGAACTAAAATAGAAATAGGAACATAATAATCATCATTTAATCGATTACTAAGCTTTCGATAATTGCGATGCTTATATAACATTAAGCTTCCAACAACAGTTGAGAAAAAAAGATAAGTAGAATATCCAATTAAATAAATTACGAAAAAGATATCTACGATTACGAGTGCTGATTTTGCAAATTCGACTAAATTATTCAACTTTTCTGCCCCCTTTCTTATCAGGTACATTAGATAAAAATGTATATTCAATCATTTCTTTTCCATATCTATCTTCGATTGCTTCAATCTTCTTAATATCTGTTTTTGTAAGTTTCATTTTAGAGAGAGAACTTGTAGCATTTTTTCTAACATACCAATTATCATCACTGATACATCTAATAAGAGCCAATCTTACTTCTTGACAATCATAAGTCTTAATGGCCTGAGTTGCTATAATTCGATACTCTACATCTTCTTTATTGGTATTTTTAAGTAATTCTAATAAATAAGGTAATACTTTTTCATATTTTTTACTACCAAAGTAACGAATAATTGCAAGATTAACTTCCTTATCATATTCATTACTAATTAACATATTATAGAATTCCTTATTTAAATCATTTTTAGAAAACCTTAGATAATTCACAATACTAACCTGAAAATCAATAGAAAAACGTTGAAATTCTTGAAATAGCTTTTGGGCTAATTCCTCTTGATTGCCATTAAATTTCAATAAATCATTGGCAAGCAATTTTTTATTGTAATAAAGATTATGATCACTAATTATCCTTAAAGCATTGATTATCAATGTTGTAGAACCTCTTCGATAAAAATATAACATTGCATTTTCTCTACAATAAATGGATTTATCTTCTACATATTTCATAATTTCTTCATCAATAATAGAATTATTATTTAAATGAAATGGATAGTATAAAGATAAAAAAGAAGCAAGAAATGCCTTATATATAGAATCTTTTTTTCGATAAAAATGAAGAACCATCTGAAAAACAGGAGCATACAAAACTAAATATTCATCAACTTTTTTACTATCTTCTTCATGCAATTCTTTAATTGCATCCTGATAAACTAATAAATTATTAATTCTCCTAAAATTCCATCTTAATCTTTTTGTATGTTTCTTATCCATTTTTGAATCAGATTCCATTATATTTATTTGTTTTCTAATAATATCTTTATATTTTTTTAATTTTCTATTACTTCTTTTTTCTTGTAATTTATCATTCATAGTATACCATAAATCAAATAAAATTAGGGAAATGATAATGTATATATAAATATAAATAATAATCATTGGATCAAACATTACTTATCACTTCCTTTCCACATATCTTGAACCATATAGTAGGATTCCTTCAAACGTTCATGATAAGTGACATTTTTTCTCCAACCTTTTAATTTTACCTCTTCCATTTTTATTTCATTTTCCCCATTGCCTACACCAATATACATTTTAGTAATTTTCATATCTTCTACACCATAATTTTCATAGTAATCGTCATGAATCATCATATTAGAAGGATCTGAAAAATTTAATAATCCCCATGGTATTCTAATTTCAATAATATCACCATTAATAATATAATCAGCCAAAGAATCAAAATCATCACTATTTGGATTTCCATTTCCATATCTAAGCTTACCTATTTCATAAATTTCAGCATGTTCACTTTTATTATTTGTAAGCAGTGGTGTTGCTGTTTGCAACATCAAATTAATATACTGAAATTTCGCACTATCTTTCTTTGGTGGATTTAAATAACTATTCTTTTCATTAATTTCATATCCAAACATTGCAAATAAAGTGTTATATCTTTCTTGAACAAATATATGGCTATCCTTTTGTCCATCAATTACAATTAAAAAATCAGCATTTTTTGAAAAATGAACATCATGATTACTACTATATTTACTTCCACTTTTTTGAGTGGTATCAATAGGAATATAAATTTTTTCACCATCATAATCTTTTTTATTAACATAAAAATAAACATATCTTTCATCATATTTTATTGACAATGTATAACCATTCTCACTTGTTACAACATCATTATCCGACCATTCTTCTTTATCCCCATCAATATAACTAACACTTCTTTCATTACCAGGATCAAAAGCCAAAAGTCCAAAGTGCTGCTCATTAGTTTGCACATCACTCCAATATGGTGTTTTCAATAAATCTACTGCATGCATTGTATTCCATGTTCTTTTAAACCATTCATCTTGCCAAGAGAAAATAATTGCACTATCAATGCCTGCTGCTTTTATATCTTGGTAACTTTTTACAATTGCTTCTCCTTGCTCTCTTTCATTTAAACCACCTTGATTTCTTTTTGTATTCTGATCTTTCTGGGCCATTCCTCTAGAAGATGGAACACCAAATTCACTAATTACAACAGGAACTTTATGATGTTCATTAATCGTTTTCAAGTAAGCTTGATATGTATTTTTAACACCATTTTCATCTTGATAATCTTCATATTCATCTACATAATTTAGATAATCTGGATAGTATGGATAAATATGGTAGGAAGCAAAATGCCCAGCTTTAAATTCATCGGTTGTCTCAATATGTTCAACATCAACTTTTGCAATTTTTTTAAAATATTCAGAAACACTTTTTTGATAATCAAATGGATCTGTGGTTGGCCAATTAGAAAATGCTACCAATCTTTGTGTCTTATAACGTGAACTCTCATAATCGATAATTTTATCTCCAACCTCAGCAAGCATTACTTCAAAAGCACTTGCTTCTTTTGTTGTTTTCATATACTTACCTTGATAAGAAGTATGTTGTTTTTGAACATCATTAGTATAAGCAACAGTATAATCTTCCCATTCTACTCCTAAAATATAACCAATTACCCAAGGAGAGATATCTTTAAAATAAAATCCAGTTCCTGCTTCTCCACCTATTGTTATTTGCCTTTTTCCATGAATAATATCAACTATTTTTTTACTATCTTTCAAAAATTGTCCACGAAACTGTTCAGAATAGGCATCTAATCTTGAATATTGAACATAATCATTTACCCATAACCCTTGTATCAAATAAAGTGGATTTTCATTATTTTTATTATACTCATAAAAGGCATTATAAAAATCATCATTTAACATTGTATAAACTCTAATAGTATTTGCTCCCATATCCTGAATATACTGAAACCATCTCAAATAAGTTTTTTTATCAATTGCATATGAAGTAGCAAATTCCCCAGGAATCCCACTCCCTAAGTCTACACCTTTTATTTCAAAAATTTTATATCCAGTTCCATCATCTAATAAAATTTCTTTTCCATTAGTCTTTACAAACGTTGTTACTTCCTTATTGGGATTAAAATCAATAAAAAGTCCAAGTTCATAATGAGCAATATCAAAAATGACTAATATTACCAAAAGGATAGAACTTACAAGTAAAAATTTTTTCATTATTGTCACTCCCAATCTTTAATGATTAAATTTTTTGACTTTAGATTCTGATGAAAACTGTTTAATTACTTCAATATTTTGATCTAAAAATTTTCCACGTTCTACAATATGATTTTTCAATTGTTCAATTGCTTCATCATAATCTCTAACATTTCTTTCCGCAGGTTCTATTTTGTCATATTCTTCCGAGAAACTATAACCCCAAATAGAATAATTTCGATCAATCGCATCACCGAGATAGTCTACAATTTCATCAATATAATTTAACAAATACTCTTCATTCAAATAGTGTCTTCTTAAATAATTATATCGTTGAATAATACGATTTGTAAACTTTTCATCTTTCATCAACATAACATACCAAGTATTCCATTGAAATTGAAAATCCTCTATACTGATATCATTCAAATAATAATTATTTGCATTATTAAAATCCCAAACATACATTTTTAATTTTCCATTATAGTCTTTATATAAATAAGTGGACATATTACCAGCATCATAATTTTGCGTAAATTCATTGATTATATAATAATCAACAAAAGAGTCTACATCAATGAAATTAGAATAACCATATCTTGTACTATCATAATCATATGAATATAAAGCTTTTTCAAATTTTCCTATATCTCTTCTTATATATTCTTGTAAAGTTTCATTCAAAGTATTTTTTCCAGGATAAATAACTTCCAATCTTAATCCAGGATCAATTCCTGTATTATATGTATATTTTGAAAAAGTTTCTAAATTTTGTAATGGATTATGTGCACCTTTATCCAATCTTACAATATATCCTGTATAATCATTTTCTTTTTCATATTTTTTTATCTGCATACGACTGGTATTACCTCTAGTTGGAGATTCCACCATAACATAAAGTCCTTTATATTCCCCATCTACAAATAATTCACAAAAACGAGTATCTGGAGCACTATCCATAATTTCACTTGAAATATGATACCATAAATAATTTCTTAATAACGTTTTATCCAAGTATGGACCATGAAGTACCCATTCTGAATGTGACTGCATTCCCATTACTTTTTTTGAATTTTCGCTTCCATCTTCATTTACAAATTTTAATAAATAACCTTTTTTATCAAATGTCATAGAAGAATTTCCTCGATATCTAATGTCAGCAAATGATTGGATATTAGGACTATCACTTAAATGATTTCCACCTGTTTCATTATCAATAATACTAATTTCTGTTGTTATTAAACTTCCATCTCTCGCCTCACCAGGAATATCTTGATTTTTAGTATCAATCATTACTAGTGGTAAATGTGTACAAAATTCACTTTCATTACTACTACATTGATTTTTATCTTTATATTTTATATGCTGATCAATTACTTTATTCCCTTTTAGCGTTTCACTTCCAGCTATATAAGAAATAGTAATCAAAAGCAAAATAATCCCTAATATAATTAGCTTATTTTTCATATTTAACCACTAATTTCATCATTCTGTACAACGATATTTACATATTCTACATTTTTAATTTTATATAATGCATCAGTAATACTTTCTTCTTTTGATAATTGCTTATTATAAACTTTCTTTGTCAATTCATAAATATATTCAACACTGGTATCTGTTGTATTTTTCACTTTTAAATTTGCTTTGTGACTATAATACTCAAATATAATTCCTTCTATTTTTAAATCATTATTTCTTGGACCACGGACTACCAATAAAATACGATTATCATTTTTAACAAGTCCAAAAAATAACATAAGAGCAAATACAATCGCACTTCCTATTCCAGCTACAAAATAATCTCCTACACCACAACAAATACCTACAATAATAGTCCAAAATATATAAGCTGTATCTCTAGAATCTTTAATTGCTGTTCTAAATCGAACAATAGATAAGGCTCCTACCATACCTAAAGATAAAGCTACATTATTACCAATAACTGTCATTACCATAGAAGTTAAAACAGTAAGCATCACTAATGATACATTAAATTTTTTATTATAAATTGTTCCCATATGTGAAATATAATAAGAAAAATAAATACATACTCCTATAAAAACAGCTACTCCTAAATTTAACAAAATTTGATTGGTTGTCAAAGAACCACTTTGCTCTAAAATATCTAAAATTGCATCTTTCATTTTCTCACTCCTCAATATACATAACTTAAACTAACTCCTCTAGCTAAACAATATTTGCTAATGGATAATTCTTCTTTTTCTACCATACTAATAAAATTCTGTACATAAGATAACAAAAATCCATTAAATTTCACTTCAAATACCAAAGTATCTTTTGAAAATACAGGATAAAGTAATAGATTAGAATCAAATATATTAAAATTACATTCTGTAGCTCTAATGTCACTATCAAATGTAATTCTCACACTATTTTCTTTTGCAATATAAGCAAGTCTCTTATATTCTACAATTACCTTTGGTTTATAATTCTCACTTTTCAGCAATGAATAACATTCCTGAGCAAATAACCCACGATATTTTAATAATACTTCATAATTACATTTTATTAACTCTTCTGCATCACTACGACTTAATTCTAAACTTCGTTTCTGTTGATTTTCTCCATCTTTTTGCTTTATTTCCAAATAGGCAACAGCAGAATCAGGGGCATATACTCGAAGCCTAACCTTCTTTCGTTTACTTACACCATCCATTTTTTCATGAAAACACACATTATCTAATGTATCAAAATATAAAGAACGAACCATATATCCTTCTCCCATATTATGCGGATCATGAATCATAACTTTTTCTAAAAAACCTTTTATTTTATAAAACTCTAAATAATTTAATAAAAATTTTTTTTCTTTTCGTAAAACTTCTCTCAAAGACATCACCCCTTTCATAAATATAAATTCTATGTTATGTTACTACTAAAATAGCAATTTGTCAACATTATTTAAACATTTGTTCGTTTTGTAAGACACACTTTAAAAGCGATTAAGTTTCACATAATCGCCTATTTTTCTGGTTCTTCTCCTTCTAAATTTAAATCTACTGCATGTTTTGGATGTCTTTTTTCTTTTGGAAGTGGATCATACCATTTCTCACCATCCCATTTTTTCAAACAATTTGGACCATACCAAGCTGTTACTACATTTTCTACATTATTATAAGAATAGTATTTTCTTCCTTCAAAATCATAAAGTTTAAATGGATAAACATCTGTTTTAGGAAATTTTGGTTCTTTAAAAAACTTTTCCCAAGGTATTGCAATTGTTTGAGAAGTAAGTGTGCTATTTTCACACCTTTTAGCATATCTCTCAGATATATGAAGTACCCATTTCTTTAAGAATACTGGATTGATATGAATATTATCTAATAATACCATTATTGGCATAAGTAATCTTATTTTTAAACGATTCCATTCATCAATCCATTTGTTATCAGAAACACTGTCATAAATTACAACATCTACAAAAACTCCATTTCCAGAATTACATCTATTTTTAAGAAGTGTATTTACCTCTTCTATATAAGTACCTCTTTTCCTTATTTTCATAGAAGGAATCAAAATATTATATTTTTTATCATTCTCAAAACATTGAAAATAAAATTTTTTATCCATATCTTTTTCTAATGCTTCTATAAAACGTTTCCAATCTTTTCTCTCTACACATACATCAATATCATCATCCCAAGGAATAAATCCTTGATAATTGCATATTCCAAGTGCTGAACCAGCAATTAAAGCATAAGGTACATCATTTTTTACACATACTCTATGAATTTCATCCATAATTTCTAAAATAGAAAGTTGTAAATCTCTAACAGTAATCTCTTTTCCATCTTTTGTCGTTTTTAAAACATACTTTTCTTCCATCTTATTCTCTCTCCCATACTTTACCATCTGTTATAATCATAACATTTTCTTCTGTATATGTATAGTGAATGTTTAAATTATTTAATATTCCTTCTGTTTTTTCATCATTTATATCTGATGTTATAATTACAAATTCTGGATTTAATTTTTCTAATAATTGTTTTATATTTGAAATATATCTTCCATGATAAGGCAATTTCATAATAGTAGCTTCTTTCATATCACTAGCTAATATTTCCTCTATTCTTTTCTTTTTTATATCTGCTCCAAAAAAGAAACTAATATTATTTGCCTTCATCGTAACAACAAGTGAAGAATTATTAGAACTATCATATTCTTGTTTTGGAGGATCTATAATAAATTCTAATTCTTCCATTCTTATGTTCTTTCTATTTTCCAATATTTCATAATGAATATCATTATCTTCTATATACAACAACAATTCCTTTTCTATAGAAGAATTTTTTTGATAATTCGTCATATAAATAGTATCTACATCCCACATTTTTAATATTGCTTCTGCATTTCCTATATGATCTTTATCAGGATGAGTTAAAATCATAAAATCAAATTTATCTATATTTTCGTTTTCTAAATAAGAAATAACATTTTCCCTACAAGTATCCTCTCCTGTATCAATTAAACTATAATGATTTTGATATTCTATAAGTGTAATATCTGCACTTCCACAAGCAATAAAAGTTACTTTTGCGTTTCCTTTTAACTCCATATAATTGCATCCTCCAAATAACAATATAGAAAGAAATAGAAAAATGATAACACATATTTTTTTCTGTTTTTTCATATGACACCTCTTATCCTGTATCTTCTACTACTTCTTTTACATCAAAATTATATTTATCTACTAAAGTTAACATAATTTCTGTTCCAGATATAATTGGAGTTCCTGGAATAATACTCTGTTCACTTACATATCCATATCCAGTTGTTTTTACATTTAAACCAACTAATTTTAAATAATTAGTAGCATCAATTCTACTCCAACCAGTAAGGTTCTCCATTATCCATGAATTTCCATTTGTCATTAAGAAAATTTTATCATCTTTTAAAATAGTTGAACCACTATTTGGATAACTAGAAATAACTCTATCACCATCTCCTATAAGAATTACATTCATTCCTTTTAAAGAAAGTTCTTCCTTAGCTATCTCTATATTCTTGTTAATAAGAGATGGCATTATATATTTTTCACTAGCATTTTCTTCATCAATATTACCAAACATATTCTTATATTTTGCAATACTTTTCATAATAGAAGTAGTAACTTTTGAAACAATAGCTCCTTGACCAAATGAAGGTTTTTTTGCTGCTACATAAATAATAATTTCTGGATCATCATTTGGATACATACCAGCAAATGAATGAATATAATCAGTTGAACCTTTTAAATATCCTCCATTAACTGAATCATATATCTGAGCAGTACCAGTTTTTCCAATCACATCAAATCCTTCTATATCATAATCCATTGCAGTTGTACCAAGATTACGATTGTGAACTGTATTATACATTAACTGTTTTATCGTTTTTACTGTTTCACTACTTACTAATTGTTCACTCTTTTCTACTTGTCTTTCAAATTTTATCTCTCCTGTATTGGTATCGACTATTTTACTAATAATATGCGGAGTCACCATTTTTCCATCATTAGCAATAATACTAAGTCCTTGAAGATGTTGCACTGCTGTTGTGGTAATTCCTTGTCCATAAGAAGCCGCAGCTACTTCAACAGGATAAGTGAAGTTAATACTTCCTGACATTTCTCTTGGAAGCTCTACTCCCGTTGTTTGACCAAATCCAAATTTTGTTAAACAACTACGAAGTTCATTTCTACTAATGAACTCGTTTACAATTGTTACTGCTCCTACGTTACTAGAATATTCATATCCAAGATCAAGGCTAATTGTTCCCCAACCTTTTCCGCCATTCCAATCTTGTATCACATCTTCCCCTATCGTATAGGTGCCAGATAAATATTCATAATTTCCATTATAAGTTCCTTTATCAATTGCACACATATATGTATAAGTTTTCATTGTAGATCCTGGTTCAAAAATATAAGAAGTAAGAGGATTTTCATAATTCGTAATATTACGAATATTGGGATCAAAAGATGGTGTAGAACTACTAGCAAGAATATCTCCTGTTTTCGCATCCATAACTGCAACCAGCATCCATTCTGGTGTATAAATTGCAGCATATTCTTTTAATGCACTTTCTACAAATCGTTGGATAGCTGAATCAATTGTTAAATAAATATCATCTCCATTTATCGCATCCTTTCTCTCTTCTGCGGTATCAGGAATTTGATAACCACTTTTATCACGCTGATATACTAAAAAACCATTTGTACCAGTAATTTCTTCATTATATGCAAGCTCTATTCCAAGCTCACCTACTATTTTCTCTGTATTACGATATTTAAATCCTTCTTCTCCCTTTTTCTTTATTTCTATTTCTTCCTCTGTTAATTCTTCTCCAGTTTTCGCATCTATTTTTATAGGATACGATTTTGCATATCCAACAATATAAGAAGCAAAATCTCCATTTGGATAATATCTTTTTGTATTTTCAATAAAATCAATTCCATCAAGTCCTAGATTTTCTACTTCTTCCTTTTTAAGTTCACTAATTCCTCTTCCTCCTGGCCCTAATTCTACTTGATATAAATTTTCCATATTCAGCAAGCTAAGTAAAGTTTCTTTTTCCATTGATAAAACAGGTGCTAACGCATCTGCCGTCGCCTCTTTATTAACAACATGTTGAGGATATTCTGGATCTGTTGTTCTACTTGCATCTAAATAAGCAATAACTGTATAAGAAGTTATATTTTGCGCTAAAATATTTCCTTCACTATCATAAATAGTTCCACGCTTCGCCATCAAAACAGATCTTGCTGTATCACGGTTCCTAGCAAAAGCATCCATGTCCTTTCCGTATACAGTAGGAGAAAGAGTTAAATAACCAAACTGTACATATAATAAAATAACACAAAAAAGAAAAAGATAAAAAAGTCTTTTTGGATAATTCCAAGTTTGCTTTTTTTGCCTCTTTTTCTCTAACACGTTCTCACCTCTACTCGTTTACAATTATGATATTATCATTATTATACGCTAGTCCCATGTCTTTGACAACATCTTTCACTTTATCAAATGCAGTTAATTCGCTTACTTTCATGGATAAGCTCTCATTTTTCTTCTCTTGCTCTTTTATCTCATAACGCATTTCTTGTATATCCATTTTCATATTTCCAATTTGAGCGCTAAAAAAGACCTGAAAAATAAAAGTTAAAACAAACGCAATTGCTGCTCCCATATAAACCATACTTTCCCCTTTTGTAAAACGAACTGTTCTTGCCTTTCTTTTTGTCATTTTATCACCTTTTTATTCTTTCAATTACCCTTAGTTTCGCACTTCTAGCACGATTATTTTCTTCTACTTCTTTAATAGTTGGATGAAATGTTCCTATTATTTTATATTTTGATTGTAGTTCTTCTGGAATGACAGGAAGTTTTTTTAACGTATCAGGAATACTACTTACTTCTTTCATTATTTTTTTACATATTCTATCTTCCAAAGAATGAAATGTAATGACACATATTCTTCCATTTACTGATAGAAGTTCTAATGCATCCTTTAATGCTTTTTCAAACACATTTAATTCATCATTTACTTCAATACGAATTGCTTGAAATACTTTTCTAGCAGGATGTTTCTCTCTTCTATATTTTTCAGGAACATTAAGTTTTATAATTTCTGTCAATTCTAAAGTTGTTTTTATTGGACGCTTTTTAATAATTGCTTTGGCAATACTACTACCATATTTTTCTTCTCCATAAGTATAAAAAATGCGTGTTAAATCTTCATAAGAATATTGATTCACAACTTCATAAGCAGATAATGCTTGATTCGGATTCATACGCATATCTAATTTTGCGTCTTTATGGAAACTAAAGCCACGCATATCTTCATCTAACTGAGGACTAGAAACCCCTAGATCAAATAAAAATCCATCTACGGATTCTACATTTCTTTTTTGTAGTTCCTCTTTTAAATGAACAAAATTAGTTTCTATAATTTCATAATTAGAAGCAATTTCTTCTAATCTTTTTTTACTAGTAGCGACTGCATAAGAATCTTGATCAAATGCATATAATTTTCCATTTGGTATTTGTTTTAAAATCTCACTACTATGACCAGCAAAACCAAGTGTACAATCTACTATGACGCTATTATCTTGTAATGTTAAATTCTTAATACATTCTTCTAATAATACACTTTTATGCATAGTTCCTCCTTAATCCGTAATGGGCGCAAATAAATGTTCAGCAATATCCGAAAATTCACTTTCATTTCCATCTACAAAATCTTCCCAATTATCATTACTCCAAATTTCTAAATGGTCATTTACTCCAATAACAACACATTCATGCTCTAAATCTGCATATCTCATAAGTGGGCTTGGTAAATTGATTCTTCCTTGTTTATCAAATGTACATTCTGTTGCACCTGATAAAAGAAAGCGCATAAAATTTCTAGCATCTTTAGTATTTGGCAATTCCTTATATTTGTTAATAATATTATTCCATTCTTCTCTTGGATAAACAGATAAACATTTATCTAGTCCACGAGTTAATATAAAATTATCTCCTAATTCATCCCTAATTTTAGAAGGAATAATAAGTCTACCTTTTTCATCAAGATTATGATGATATTCCCCTAGCAGCATCAGAATCACCCACTTATAACCACTTCTTCCCACTCTGTACCATTATTTTACCCAAGGGTTTGTTTTTTGTAAATAGTTTTCCACTACTTTTCAAAAAAAAGATTATCAAAAAAAGACACTTTACAAGAAAGTGTCAAGTAATCTTATCTCACAAAACGTTCTTTTCTATAAAATACAATCAAATAAGTATTTATAAGTTTCTACTTTATATAATTCTTTATAATATTTTTTTCTTTTAAGCTGTATTCCATTTCATACGTGATAGTGGTACTCCTCGTATACAGCATT
>CANSDD010000018.1 GCA_947645535.1 uncultured Mycoplasmatota bacterium | reverse complement strand
AGCAACATCACTATATAAGATTATATCATAAAATTGCAATATAACAAAAAACACCTGTAAGGGTGGCGAATGAAATTTATTTCATTCTTTTTTTATATTTTCCAAAACATTTTTACACTATCCATACTGAAAATATGTTTGTATATTAGAAAGAATTATGGTATTATTAGAATACAGGAAGGAGTTTTAAGCACATGAAAATAGCAGTAATAAGTGATATACATTCTAATTTATTAGCTTTTAATTTTGCACTCGAAAATGCAGAAAAAGAAAAAGTTGATTCCTTTTTATTTTTGGGTGATTATATTACTGACGGAGAAAATGGAAATGAAATTTTGAATATTATAAAAGAAAAATCAAATTATGTTATTTTAGGAAATAGAGAAAAATACATATTAAATTATTCTGATGAAAGAAAAAATTTTAATAACTATAAACCAATTGTACATACTTATTATAGTTTGACTAAAGAAAATATGGATTATATAAAAACAATGAAAGAATTTGATATTATAGAGGTAAATCAAAAAAAAATTCTACTAATTCATGGAGATAAATACTTTAATGGTATAAATTCTTTAGAACAATCATTTGATTCAATTATGACAGATTTTAATTTTGATATTTGTTTATTTGGACATACTCATGAGTACTTATATCAAAAATATAAAGGTAAAATTTTTATAAATCCAGGTTCAATTGGATTATCTACGGATACCTCTACATATAAATATTGTATTATAGAAATATCAGATGATGTTAATGTTACATTAAAAGAATTTGATGTGAATGAAACATTTTGTGAATTAGAAGAGAACTATAAAAAAACAGATTATTATAAAGACAACTATGTATGGGCAAACTTAATATTAAAAACAATAAAGGAAGCAAAAGATCATTGTGTAGATTTTTTAAAACTTTTTAATAATAAAATAAGAGAATTACAAGTTGTTGAAGCCAAAGAGTTTAATCAAATATGGAATGAAACTTATGAAGAATATATTAGTAATTTAGATAAGTAATGATTTTAGAAATACTTTATAATAGAGAAATGGTATATAATTGTTTACTTATAAAAGAATTATAAAATAGATTAGAAATAAAATATAATGAGTTTATATAAAGGTTGTAATTTCATAGAAATTTATGTTAAAATATGATTATCATAGGGGGGGATAACATGAATAAAATACTTGCTAGTGATTATGATCAAACATTTTACATAAGTGATGAAGATATAGAAAAAAATAAGAAACTAGTTAATCAATTTCAAAAATTAGAAAATTTATTTGTTATAGCAACTGGAAGAAGTTATTTAGACTTTCAAAATAAATTAAACATGTATCATTTTTCTTATGATTATGTAATTTTAAATCATGGAGCAACAATATTAGATAAGGAAAATCATATGTTGCAAAATATTTCAATATCAAATGATATTATTTTAGATTTGAAAAGAGATTTAAGTTTAGAAAAGAGTATTAGTTATTTTTGTTGTAGTGGATTAGAAAGTAGAGTCGCATTGGAACCCAATAATTTAACAAAAATAAATATAAAATATGAAAGTGAAGAATACACAAAAGAAAAAGAACAATATATTTCTAAAAAATATAAAGATTATGTAAATGTCTATTTGGTTGGAAAAAATTCTATGGAAATTATTTCAAAAGATATAAATAAAGCTGATGCTATTATGAAAGTGGCTAAAATAAATGGAAAAAATGAAGAAGATATTTACACAATTGGAGATGGCTATAGTGATATTGAAATGATTAAGCGTTTTGATGGTTATGCAATGGAAAATGCTGTGAATGAAGTAAAAAAATATGCAATAAAAGAATATCCAAGTGTTTCTAACTTAATAGAAGATATTTTAGAAGAAAAAATATAAAAAATATTTGCTTTTTTTGAAGTTTTATAGATTTTATGATAGCAATTTGGTATAATGTAAGTAGATATAGATGGAAGAAAGTAGGAGGAAGACTTATGAATTCAGAATATTTAGATGAAGAAGCAATAACAATTGTAAATAATGAATATGATTATTCTAATGGTATTCCAACAATAGAAAGTATTAGTTATTTAGTAAAATACTTAGATAATGTCTATAAAAATTTTTTAAACTTAATAGAAGAAGATGAAAAGAAAAATTTACAATTTAAAACAGAATTAAAAAATTATTTATATAAAAAGAGTACTGGAGAAAGATTTGAAATTTATATAAAAGAGAAAAATAATAATAATCTGACTTGTGAAGATTTTGTATCTTTTCAAAATGCTGTTAATGATGGAAATCTAAAAAATATAGATGGAATTAATATTACTATGGATTTGGATTTTAAAAGAGGGAAAGGAACAGATTTGGTAGAATATGAAAATTCTTTTACAATTATTTTTAAGCCTTATGATATAAAATTTGCAAGAAAGTCCAATCATAGTGCGCCTAATATGGATAAAGTAGAAATTGATATTAAATCCATATTAAGTAAATTCCCTGTAGTAAATACTGTATTTTGTACAAAAGAATAAAGAGAGATTTTGATAAATATTTAATCTTTCTTTTTTAACCTAAACCATCAAGAAGTCTCCCACTATAAATTGAACTGTACCCCGTTTTATGGACAATTATAAAAAGCCCCCATTAAAAAATATAAAAAAGTATAATAAACTGATATTTAGAAAGGAGTATCAGTTTTTATGAATATAAATGTAATCGAAAAAGAAAATGAATTACTTAAAATATTAGAAAGTATAGAATTCTTGGAAAAACAGATAGAAGATACAACACCAAATTATTATATTTCACTTCCAATAAGAGTAAATGGAATTTTAATAACTACAAGTATATTTCAAATAATTCAAACTATAATTCTTTTCCTAAAAATGTTAATTCCATAAAATTTCTCACTATAGAAATTATTTTTTTTATTATAATACAAAATAAAATAATTTAGAATAAAAATTATAACATATTGTCAATTATGCAAATTTATAATATTTAGTTCTTGACAAAAATAATAATAAAATGTAAATTAAAATAGAAAGTGGGTGAAGTAATGTATTGTAGTGAATGTGGAACCAAAAGTAAAGAAGAAGATATTTATTGTAGTGAATGTGGAAATAAGTTAGAAAAGAAAAATTCAAAAAAGCAGTTTCATTTAAATATTAAAAATATTAGTAGAAAAACAAAAATAATAGTTGGAATTACAGCTTTGATTGTTTGTAGTTTGATTATATTTTTTTCAATTATGTCTAGTATCACATCACCAAAAGTAGTAGCAAATCATTATTTTGAAGGACTTGCAAGTAAAAATACTGATATCATATACCAAAATTTAGAATTAGATGATGATAAAACATTTGTTAGTAAAAAAATATTAAAAGAATTATTAGCAAGTGATAATAGTTATGAAATAGAAGAATTTAAATTTACAAAAATAAGCTATGGAGAAAATAAAAATAGTGCAGTAGCAACGTTTGTATATAAAATAAAAGGTTCATCTTCTTCTAAAACAGCGCGTATACCACTTGTCAAAAATGGTAAAAAATTTCTTTTTTTTGATAATTGGAAAGTAGATATTTCTTTATCAGAAGAATTTACTATCGATAATTATCAAATTATAGTTCCAAAAGATTCGAAAGTAACATATGCTGGAATTGAAATATCTGATGAATATTTAAAGAGTACAGATAATAATGATATTTATACATTGAATCAAGTATTTATGTTGTTAACAAAAATAGAAATAGAACTTTCAAATGGTTATAAGATTGAAGATAACATAACACCAAGTCCTTATAAAAAAAGTTATATTGCCAATATTTCATTAGATAAAATTAACAAAGAAGAACAAGAAAAAATAGTAGAAATAATAAAAAAGGATATTGATATTTTTTACCAAGGAGCAATTAAAAATCAAGCATTTGATGAAATAAAAGATTCTTTAAACTATTTAAAGGAAGAAGAAGAAAGCATTAAAGCAATTTATATTGATTTAAAAGAGCGATTAGAAAAGGGAAGCAATATTTTAACAGCAATAGATTTTACCAATATTACATTATCAAATGTAGAATTAACACAAGATGGAAATTTAAATTTTAAAGTGAAAGTAAATTACAACTATACAGTAAAATACAATACATTATTTGGAGAAGAAAGTACAAAAGATTCATCTAGTTATAATTATATGAACTTTGTTTATTCTATAAATAATGGAACATATAATTTAGTAGGTGCCAATAATTTAAAAGATTATTTTTCTAGATATTAAAAAGGAGTGAAAGAAAATGGCAAAATTTTGTACAAAATGTGGAAAACCACTAGAAGATGGAAAAGCATGTTCGTGCGTAGAAAAGGAAAAAAAAGAGAAAGCAGTAAATACAAAAATAGATATCAAAGAATATAGTAATTTATTTTTAGAAGTAACAAAAGGTATTATTAAAGAACCAGTTGACACAATAAAAAAGCATTCTAAAACAGAAAATCTTTTATTTGGTTCTTTAGCAGTTTTATTAAATTCAATATTAACAGGTATTTTATTATATTGTTTCTTAAAGGAAGGAACTAGTAGCATGAGTGTGATAACAATAGCACCAATATATGAGATATCATTTATAAAAACATTTTTACTTGGAACACTATTTATGATTGTATTCTTTGGAAGTTTGAGTGCTATGATATATATTATGGGAGGAATACTATTTAAATCCAATATGGATTTTAAAAAAGTATTTACAATGCTTGGAATATGTTCTATTTTTACATCTCTTACTACTATATTAGCAATTCTATTTACATTTATTTCTATAAAATTTGTATCACTTATTTTAGGAATTGCCTCATTATTCTATTTGGTTTATTTATGTGAGGGAATTATAGAAACATCAAATATTAGAAAGAATAGCCTTGCTTATGTAGTTGTTCCATCTCTTTGTGTAGCATTTTTCATAGTAACATATATATTACCAAAAATATTATTTTAAACAGAAATTATTTCTGTTTTTTTCTAGAAGGAGAAGATAAAATGAAATATGAAATTCTTTTTCAGAAATTATCAAAATCTAAATTTCGTAGTAGTTTTACATTAAAAGAAAAAGATAAACAATATATAAGAGAGAAAGGAATTGATAAAATAGAAGAGCATGCTTATGATTTTATAAAAAAAAGATTAGAGCCTTCTATTATTCCAAACGATGGTAAGCAAACTCCTATGAAAGGACATCCTGTTTTTATTGCGCAGCATGCAACAGCAACTTGCTGTAGAGATTGCTTATATAAATGGCATCATATACCAATGAACCGTAAGCTTGCAGATGATGAAGTTATATATATTGTAAATGTAATTATGAAATGGATAGAGCAAAACAATAAAAATATTGCTTAATGAAATTCTATATGATATAGTTATATTCACATGGATTAACAGCATGTTATAGAAAGGAAGAATATATAATGACATTATTAAGAACAGCAATATCTAGTAGTAGTACTTGTTTAGGAAGTAGTTCTTCCATAAATTCATCAAATAATAGTGCAAATTCAACGCTTGGAACTTCGCTTACCTCAACAGGAACAAGTGTTACTTTAGCGCCTATATTAAAAAATGCAGATGATGAATTTATTGTTCAGACAGTTGATGCAATGATGAATTCAATGTCAGCTTCAGATTTAATAGAACTTCAAAGACTATTAGTAGAAAAAGAAAAACAATTAAAACAAGATGATGAAAAGCCATATGTGAAAAAAATAAAATAGATATAAGGACTGTAATGAAATTAGATAACTAATTTCTTACAGTCTTTTCTTTATTTAAAAAATTATAAAAGACAAAATAAGCAATAAAATTATAATTTCTATTAAGAATATGACAAAATGAAATTAAGATTTATTAACTAATCAATATTTATTTTTTAAATTTTATTCTTTGAAAAAACATAATAAAAGGACCATATAAATTATTTTATTTCATGGCATCTTCTTTGTATCAATTATCTTTTATAATATAGGTACTTTGATTGACTAATATTTATACCTATGATATAGTAACTTTTTATTGGGGGAAGATTTATGTCTAAGAAAGAACTGGAAATTTATGAGATATTAGGAGCAAGACTATTTCAGAAAGTAGTATTCAAAGTAGAAAAAATAAAATATAAAATACTAAGACCATTTGCCAAATGGGTAATAAAATATTATGACAAACAAGTTGATAAAAAAGTTTATAGATTATTAAAAAAGATAAAAGATGAAAGTAAGAGAAAAAATATAATTTTATATTATCAGAAAGAAAAATTATTATTTCATAAAGAAATAACTTTACAGTAAAATAGAAATTATCATTTAGATTTGATGAATCCTAATCAAACGCTAGCTTATTTAAAGATGAATAAACAGATTCATCAAAAAGGAGTAATAGCAAATTTATTTCAAATTTTATTATCAATGGGAATCATGGTGATATTTAGTGGTATAATTTCATTAGGTGCAAGTATTTATCTAGTTATGCAAGGAATCGCACTTATTATAAACTTTGAATGTATTAACTTGCAAAACTATAATATAAAAAGATTAGAAATGAAAATGACTCAATTAGAGAAAATAAAAAATCATAAACTGAAAAGGAAAAATGATGAATATGGAAAAGTAATAGAAATATTGGCTCCTCTTTTAGAACGGAGTGTAGAATTACCAACCAAAGAAGACATTATTTCTGAAATAACAACTTTAGAGCAGTTGAAACAAATGAAAAATATGATTGAAGAACTACAACAGCAAAATATTCCAAAATCAAAAGAAAAAACACTAATGTAAAAATAAAAGAGATGATATGTTATTTCTGAATAAAGAAAATATTGATATTGGGAGATAATATAGTATTTTTTATAATATATTTAGTTACAAAATGTGATAGGAGAGTAAAATTGAAAAATGATAATAAAATATTAAAATATGTATTTTTAGGAATTAATATAATTATGTTAATAATTACAATTATATGGTTTATTTTAGTAAATAATAAAGTAAATATTGTAGAAGATTATAGAGTATTGGTCGCAGTATTGATATTTTTACTTTGTGTAAGTTTTATACTACTTTTGATTAAGAAAAAATGGACTTTTATTTTAGGTATAATAATATTACTATTATCTTCTATATATGGTATTTTAGTAGGAAATAGTTATAATCATTCAGATAAATTACCAATTATTGAGGGATTACCAACAGGACCAATGGAATATAGAATGTATTACTATAAAACAAATAGTGAATTTGATTCATTAAATGAATATGAAAATTATAGTAAATATAGATATTTTGCGCATACCAATACAAAACAAGTTGTAATCAATAATGTAGAAGAATTAAAAGAAAGAGTAGCTGAAGATGAAAGTAATAGTTTGTATTATGAACTAAACAAAGTAGCAAAAGAAAAAAATTATAATGAAGAATATTTTTTAAATCATTCACTTGTATTATATACTTATAATAAAATGACAAATATAGCTGATGTAAAAGTAACAGATATAAAAAATGAACGTGATAACATAGAGATAAATATTGCACTAGCAGAAGGCAAAATGATGGATGAACAAGATAAAGATAACAAGAATATTTATTTGCCAGAACATACTTATATATTATTTATAGAAATAGATAAAGCACAAACAGCCGAAAATGTGAAAGTAAATTTACAAAATTATGATGTTACATTAGAATATGAAGATACATTTCAGTATCTAGATAAGCCTGTTATTTATATTTATCCAGAAGAAACAATAGATGTAGAAGTTGAATTATTAAATAAAAATAATATTACAGTTTCTTATCCGATTTATAAAGATAAATGGAAAGTGAAAGCAACTCCTGATGGAACATTAGAAATGAATGATAAAATGTATTATTCTTTATATTATGAAGCCAAAAGTAATATGAGTAATAAACAAAATTTAAAAGAAGGATTTGTTATCAAAAAAGATGATATCATAGAATTTTTAGAAGAAAAATTAGAAATCTTAGGATTAAATTATAAAGAAAAAAAAGAATTTATTATTTACTGGTTACCACAGCTTCAAAAATATGAGTATATTTATATTCGTTTTCAAACAAGAGAAGAAATAGATAACAATATGCCTATTCATATAACACCAACACCAGATAGTTTTATAAGAATTATGATGGAATGGAAAGGATTAGAAGAATCTATAGAAGTAGATGAACAATCTCTTGAAAAAAATGATCGAAATAGTTTTACTGTTGTTGAATGGGGGGGAACAAAATTAGAATAAATGGTATAAAAGCCATTTTTTAGATTAAAAAAATCTATTTAAAAAGGAGTAGAAGATGGAAGAGAAAACAAATGTAATGAGAATTTTAGATCAAAAGAAAATACCATATAATCATTATTGTTACTTAGGGACAGGAGCGATTAGTGGAGTAGAAGTAGCAGAAGCTTTACATGAAAATCCAGAGCATGTATTTAAAACCCTCGTAACAGTAGGAAAAAGTAATAAAAATTATGTATTTATGATACCTGTAAAGGAAGAAATGGATTTAAAAAAAGCTGCAAAGGTAGTAGGAGAAAAAAGTATTGAAATGGTAAAATCAAAAAAATTATTATTTCTTACTGGTTATATACATGGTGGTTGTTCTCCAATTGGCATGAAAAAAAACTTTAAAACAGTAATAGATAGAAAAGCATTAGAATTTAATACTATTATTTTTAGTGGTGGAAAAATAGGGTATCAAGTAGAAATATCATTAGAAAATTTAAAGAAAATAATCTCATATGAAATAGAAGATATCATTGTTTAGAAATGATATGTTTTATTTATTAACGACATAAAACACGATAATAATATAATAAATTTCATATAAAAAAGCTAAAAATATAAAAGAAAATAGACTAAATTATCCCTTTATGGTATAATGAATAAGTCATTTTTATTTGTAAATAAAAAGAAAGGAGTAAAAAATGAGCAAAATTAAAATATTTAGTCTAGGTGGATTAAATGAAATTGGTAAAAATATGTATGTGATAGAAGTAGACAAAGATATTTTTATATTTGATGCGGGTTTAAAATATGCAGATGATAAAATGCTTGGAGTAGATTATATTATTCCAAATTATGATTATTTAAAAGAAAATAAAAAGAAAATTAAAGGTTTTTTTATAACTCATGGACATGATCAACAGATGGGAGCAATTCCTGATATGATAGCTGATTTTCCAAATGTCCCAATTTATGGAACAACATTTACTTTAGAATTGTTAAAAGTAGCTTTTGAAGAAGATGGAATTAAAACAAATCAATTAAAAGAAATAAAGGCACATCGTAAAATTAACTTTGGAAATGTATCTATATTTCCAATTAGTGTAACGCATTCGGTTCCAGATAGTGTTGGATATGTCATTTATACACCAGATGGAGCTATTTTCTATACTGGAAACTTTGTATTTGATCCAACTATGGTAGGTGCTTATAAAACGGATATCGGAAAACTTGCATATGTAGGAAAACAAGGTGTGTTATGTTTGATGAGTGAGTCATTATATGCTGATAAAGCTGGATTTACATCACCAAAACATAGAACTGCAGATGCTATGTCAGAAATTTTATATCGTAATGAAGGAAGAATTTTAATCAATATTTCACAGGCTCAGTTTTATCGGATTCAAGAATTATTTAATGAAATTTTAAAAACAAAAAGAAATGTAGTAATTTTAGGAAAAAGTTTAGAATCTATTGTATTAAAAGCAATTGATATTGGGTACTTAAACTTTGAGAAATCAAGAATCAAAAATATTCATCAAGTAAATGATCCAGCAGTAGTGGTTTTAATATCAGATGAAAGAGAAAAACCATTTTCTAATCTAAAAAGAATTATTAGAGGATATGATAAATTTATCAAGATTAGTACAGAAGATACTGTTGTATTTGCTACACCTGTTTATGATGGAATGGAGAAAAGCGCAACAGTAATGTATGATAATATTGCTAAGATAGGTGCCAATTTAGTAATTTTATCAAGTAAAAAATATGCATCTTATCATGCCTCTAGCGAAGATTTGTTACTAATGTTAGATTTAATGAATCCAAAATATTATTTTCCAGTAATTGGAGAATATCGTCATCAAGTAGAAAGTGCGAAAAAAGCTGTTTCACTTGGAATGAAAGAGGATAATATTTTACTTCGTTTAAATGGTCAAACAGTAACATTTATAAATGGAGAATTAGTAGAAAATAAAGAATCTATAAAAGTAGATGACATTTTAATAGATGGAAAAACAGTAGGAGATATTGGAGAGTTAGTATTAAAAGATAGAGAAGCTTTAAGTGATAATGGCATTGTTATTGTAACAGTAACATTAGATAAAGAAACAAAAAAAGTATTAGCAGGACCAGAAATACTTACAAGAGGTTTTATTTATGTAAAAGATAATATTGATTTAATTAAAGAAGCTGAAAGTTTATCACTTGCTATTGTAAATGAGAATATTAAACCTAATTATGTAGATTTTAATAAAATAAAATCTGGTATCAGAGATAAAGTCGGAAAATATTTTTACCAACAAACAGAATGTAAACCAATGATTTTAATCGTAATGCAAGAAGTATAGCTTTTCTAGCTTCTTGTTTTTTTGTATAGTAAATTACAAAATTAAGAATATTATTAACATATAGAATTTGTTAATAATGGCATTTTTATAATAAAAAAAAGCAGATTATAGAAATTCTGATAAGCAAGTTTTTAAAATCTGTAAGAAAAACAATACAGATGATATAGAAATATCGATTATATATATAATGTTTCATGGGAAGGCTTAATTGTAATAAGTGTTGTCCTTGAGGAAAACTGATGGAAATGAAATAAGATACCATAATGACAATCCAAATGTTTATCATCATATTTCACCTATTAAAATAATAGTTTTATGTTACTATGGATATAGATGAAGGAAACTTCATATATTAAAAAGGGATACATTTGATTGTGGAAAGTCAAATGCTATTCTTTATTGGGATGCCTCTTTATCAACCAACATTGAAATAAAATGCTTTTGCTATTTTAGAAGTGAAATAATTTCAACTAAGAATAGGAGTAATACGATAATAAACTCTGAAATTCTCTTTTTGTCATAAATATTACCTTTTAATAAATAGAAAAGGAAAGCATCTGATATAACTCAAATGTATTTATTATATTGTAGCAAAAATAATACTTAATACAATTGTTATATATAATTTAATGTAATTATTTACCAACATAATTATAAAATTATTCTTTGAGTTTATAATGAATTGTAGTATTTCTAAATTTATAAAATTTGAAAGTAAGTGTTAGTATGATAAAATTAGTATTTCGATTTGAATTCAAAAAAAGAAGAGATAATCCATTTTCAAATAGGTAGTAAAAAATTATCTATTCAAGTAAAAAATAATTGACAAATCATGTATAATAGTGCTATATTAGTAGTACGTTTTAATTAAGGTTTACTCCAGTAAATCTTTAATTAAACAGCAAAATGAGACACCTGGATGTGTGGAAAGAGAAAGGAGGATGAAATTATGCCTACAATTAATCAATTAGTTCGTAAGAGAAGAAGTGAAAAAACTAAGAAAAGTAAATCACCTGTGTTAGGGATTGGATATAACAGCAAGGAGAAAAAACAAACAAATCAAAACTCTCCTCAAAAACGTGGTGTTTGTACTCGTGTTGGTACAAAAACTCCAAAGAAACCAAACTCAGCTCTTCGTAAATATGCTCGTGTTAGATTAAGTAATGGTCGTGAAATTGATGCTTATATCCCAGGAGAAGGACATAATTTACAAGAACATAGCGTTGTATTAGTTCGTGGTGGACGTGTAAAAGACTTAATTGGTGTTCGTTATCATATTATTCGTGGTACTATGGATACTGCTGGAGTTGAAAAACGTCGTCAAGGTCGTTCTAAATATGGAGCTAAAAAACCAAAGAATAAATAAAATAAGATACATAATGAGAGAGGAGGAGAAAGTATGCGTAAAAGACGTGCTGTAAAAAGAGATGTATTACCAGATCCAATATATAATTCAAAATTAGTAACAAAACTAATTAATACAATTATGATCGATGGTAAAAAAGGTACTGCTCAAAAAATCTTATATCAAGCATTTGTTATTATCAAAGAAAAGACTGGAGAAGAACCATTAGATGTATTTAATAAAGCAATGGAAAATATTAAACCAGCTTTAGAGGTAAAAAGCCGCCGTGTAGGTGGAGCAAACTACCAGGTACCAATTGAAGTAAAACCTGATAGAGCAAGAGCTTTAGCAATGCGTTGGTTAATAGGATATGCTAGATTACGTGGAGGTCATTCTATGGCTGAAAATTTAGCAAATGAAATGATTGATGCATCAAATGGTACTGGAGCTGCTGTTAAAAAACGTGAAGATACACATCGTATGGCAGAGGCTAATAAAGCATTCGCACATTACCGTTGGTAATAATTATAATAAAGAAAGGAAATTAGTATGGCTCGTGATTATAGCTTAGAAAATACACGTAATATCGGTATTATGGCACATATTGATGCTGGAAAAACAACTTGTACCGAGCGTGTTTTATTCCACACTGGTAAGATCCATAAAATTGGTGAAACACATGATGGTGCTTCTCAAATGGACTGGATGGAACAAGAACAAGAACGTGGAATTACTATCACTTCAGCTGCTACTACTGCATTCTGGAAAGGTCATAGATTTAATATTATTGATACTCCAGGACACGTAGATTTTACAGTTGAAGTATCCAGATCGCTTCGTGTGCTAGATGGTGCAGTAGCACTTTTAGATTCACAAGCTGGTGTTGAACCACAAACTGAAACTGTATGGCGCCAAGCTACTGAATTCAAAGTACCTCGTATGATTTTTTGTAATAAAATGGATAAAATGGGTGCAAGCTTTGAATATAGCTTAGAGACTATTAAAAGTAGACTAGGTGTTAATGCAAAACCTATTGAATGGCCAATTGGAGCAGAAAATGAGTTTAGTGGGATTGTAGATTTATTAACTCGTACTGCTTATCATTATGATGGAAAACCAGAAGAGGAACCAACAATTATTGACATTCCTGCTGATATGGTGGATTTAGTAGAAGAAAAACGTAATGACCTAATTGAAGCTGTAGCTGAGTTCGATGATGAACTTATGAACAAATACTTAGAAGGAGAAGAAATCTCTATTGATTTAATTAAGCGCGCAATCCGAAAAGGAACACTTGCTGTTGAATTCTTCCCAGTATTATGTGGAACAGCTTTAGGAAATAAGGGAATAAAATTATTACTTGATGCAGTAGTAGATTATCTTCCATCTCCACTTGATATAGAAGCAATTAAGGGAGAGGATTTAGATGGTAATCCAATTGAAAGACATCCAAGTGATAATGAACCATTTAGTGCATTAGCATTCAAAGTAATGACGGATCCATTTGTTGGAAAATTAACATTTTTCCGTGTATACTCTGGACACTTGAGTAGTGGTTCTTATGTACTTAATGCAACTAAAAATTCAAAAGAAAGAATTGGTCGTATTTTACAGATGCATGCCAATAACCGTACTGAAATTACAGATGTATATACAGGAGATATTGCTGCAGCAGTGGGACTTAAAAATACAACAACTGGAGATACATTATGTGATGAAAAGAAAGCTTGTATTCTAGAATCTATGGAATTCCCAGAACCAGTTATTGAGCTTGCTGTGGAACCAAAATCAAAAGCAGATCAAGATAAAATGGCAACTGCTTTACAAAAATTATCTGAAGAAGATCCAACTTTTAGAGCTAGTACAAACCATGAAACTGGTCAAACTATTATCGCTGGTATGGGAGAACTTCACCTAGATATCATTGTTGACCGTATGAAAAGAGAATTTAATGTAGAAGCGAATATTGGTAAACCACAAGTATCTTACCGTGAAACATTAACTCAAATGGGTGAATGTGAAGGAAAATACATTAAACAATCTGGAGGACGTGGACAATATGGACATGTATGGATTAAATTTGAACCAAATCCAGATAAAGGTTATGAATTCGTAGATGCAGTAGTAGGTGGAGTAGTTCCTCGTGAATACATTCCAGTTACTGATAAAGGTTTACAAGATGCTATGAAAACTGGTATTTTAGCAGGTTACCCAATGGTAGATGTTAAAGCAACGTTATTTGATGGTTCTTACCACGATGTAGACTCATCAGAAATGGCATTCAAAATTGCAGCTTCAATGGCTTTAAAAGAAGCTAAAAACAAATGTAAACCAATCTTACTAGAACCAATTATGAAAGTTCAAGTAATCGTTCCAGATGAATATCTAGGAAATGTAATGGGAGATATTACATCTCGTCGTGGTCGTCCACTTGGTCAAGAATCAAGAGGAAATGCACTTGCAATAGATGCAATGGTACCACTTTCAGAAATGTTTGGTTATGCTACATCTTTAAGATCTAATACACAAGGTCGTGGAAACTTTACTATGGTATTTGATCATTATGAAGAAGTACCAAGAAATATTTCTGAAGAAATCATAAAGAAAAATGGTGGAAACTAAGGGAAAATACTTGCTATTTTTCTTTAGTTGATATAAAATATATTATGTAATTAAATATAAGGAGGAAATTTATGGCAAAACAAAAATTTGATCGTTCAAAACCACATGTTAATATTGGTACAATTGGACACGTAGATCATGGAAAAACTACTTTAACTGCAGCTATTTCATCTCATTTAGCTGGTAAAAATGGTAATGAAAAAGTAGATTTTAACAATATTGATAAAGCACCTGAGGAAAGAGAACGTGGTATTACAATTAATACTGCACACATTGAGTACAGTACTGAGACTAGACATTATGCTCACGTTGACTGTCCAGGGCATGCTGACTATGTAAAAAATATGATTACTGGTGCAGCTCAAATGGATGGAGCAATCTTAGTTATTGCTGCAACTGATGGACCTATGGCACAAACTCGTGAACACATCTTATTATCACGTCAAGTTGGTGTACCTCGTATGGTTGTATTCATGAATAAATGTGACATGGTTGATGATGCAGAATTATTAGACCTTGTTGAAATGGAAATTCGTGAATTATTAAGTGAATATGGATACGATGGAGACAATACTCCAATCATTCGTGGTTCTGCACTTAAAGCTCTTGAAGGAGATGCAACATGGTCAGCTAAAATTGACGAGTTAATGGATGCAGTAGATACATATATTGAAACTCCAACTAGAGATACTGATAAACCATTCTTAATGCCAATTGAAGACGTATTTACAATTACAGGACGTGGAACTGTTGTTACAGGACGTGTTGAAAGAGGACAATTAAAACTTAACGATGAAATCGAAATCGTTGGTATTAAAGATACTAAAAAGTCAGTGGTTACAGGAATTGAAATGTTTCGTAAACAATTAGATTATGCTGAAGCAGGAGATAATGCTGGTGTATTATTACGTGGTATTTCTCGTGAAGATGTAGAACGTGGTCAAGTATTAGCAAAACCAGGTTCAGTTACTCCACATAAAAAATTCAAAGCTACAGTTTATGTACTTAGCAAAGAAGAAGGTGGAAGACATACTCCATTCTTCAGCAATTACCGTCCACAATTCTATTTCCGTACAACAGATGTTACAGGAACTATTGAATTACCAGAAGGTGTTGAAATGGTTATGCCTGGAGACAATGTTGAAATGACAGTAGAATTAATTCACCCAATTGCTATTGAAAACGGAACTAAGTTTTCAATTCGTGAAGGTGGAAGAACTGTTGGAGCAGGTAACGTTTCAGAAATCGTTGAATAATAAAAACCAGAAATATTTCTGGTTTTTTTCTGTCTTTCAAACATATAATATATTAAACTATAGGAGGTAAGTCATGTTTGATGTAGCAAATTTAAGAACTCTTTATATAAAATATGGTAGAATACAGTTAGGAAATATAGAAAGATTATTTGGAAGATATGGAGATGAAATAAAATTAAAAATAGAACATGGTATTTCTATGTCCTATGAGGTTCCAAAAATTATGATGGAAAGTAATTTATTTCATGAAAGCTATTATGATTCTTTTGCGATAGATGGATTATTTCATGATATTGGAAGATTTAAGCAATATGAAATGATAGGTAGTTTAAGTGATTCAGAACTTGAAAACTTAACTGGAATAAAAGATCATGGAAGATTAGGAGAGATATTACTTCAAAGTTTCGAGATACAAAAACAATTAGGGTTAGTAAAAAATCCTTATTTACAAGTGTTACAAAAAGTAGTTGGTAATCATACAAAAATTTGCAATCCAGAATATAGAATATCGTTATCAGATTTAAATTCTATTTTTAAAGAATATTCGTTAGAAGAAATTATAAATTATAGAAAATGGATAAACTTATTGATAGGTGCTAAAATACAACTTGTAGTAGAAGCAGATAATGTAGAATTACTTCAAAATATTATCACAGGAAAACTTCCAATTGTTATATATTCAGAAAAAGAAAAATGGGTAACGGAAGAAGTATGGAAGTTATTTATAGAGAATAAACCGATTTTTATTTCGGAAATGAAAAAACATGGAACATGGAGTAATAATTCTGGGGTAATATTGCGTTTTGGATTATTACCACAAAAAGCAAATATAAGGTCAACATTAGAAAGAATTTTAAAAGAAGACTATTTTAGAAAAATGTATGAAAAAATGAGTAATGAGGTAGTTGATAAAGAAGGAAGAAAAACAGTAGTAAATGATCCTTTGATTAAAGAAGGATATTTATATGCAACATTATTAACAGAAAATATTATAAAAATGAGTGATATTATTATCACAAGAGAACAAAGAGAACAAGCATTAGAATTAACGAAAAAAATATGGTATAAATAAAAAAACAATATCAAAATGATATTATTTCTTCAGCATATTTCTAAGTGGAGCAGCATTACGATACATAAAGTAAAGTGTATTGTTTGTGATTAACTCTAAATCACCTACATATTCATATGCTTCAGCACCAAAATTTAATTTAAATTGATTTAACCCCTTATAAGGATTTTGTTCTAAATTAGGATTGCTAATTCCACCTAAATTAAATTTCTTGTATCCAGCACTAGCATATTTCTCTAATATTTTCCATAATAATAAATGTTTTGCATTAAAACTTTTATAAGTTGTATCAAATCCATCCATAAATAAGAATATTTCATCATGATTTTTGATAATTAAGGCAGATGCAAGAACTGCACCAGCAGGGTAATCACGAAGTAGATTTGTTGCACTAATTAGTGTCTTTTTACTTTGATCTAATAAGTTATCATAAACAAGTTTTAAGTCAATCAATTTTAGTTTATTTTGTCCGATATTTTGAAATACTTGATTGTTAATATCCGCACTTTTTTGTTCAGCAATTGCATAAGATTCTTGTGTTTTGGTTAGAAAATAAGTAGTATCTAGCTTTGCGTAATAAAAATCAATATTGTCTTTTGCTCCAAATATTTGATATGCATCTTGAAAAAATTTTAAATCTCTTGGATATTTTGATTTTGTTTGTAAATATAAATAGTCAAGATTATTTATATTTCCTCTGTGTATTTTAATTCCATTAGCTTCAGCGCTTCTAATCTTGGTACGATATTGTTTTGTCATTCTATTAAATAATTGAGATAGATTTGAATCTAAATTTAAAATTGCCTCAAATCTAGGTTTAAATGCCTCAAAGAAATGGTTATAACCTAAATGATAATATCCTAAACGTTTTAAATCATTATAAATTTTATTATAGTAATCATTTTCTTTTATGTTGTGTTCTTTATCTTGTACTTGTTTAATAATTAAAGGACTAATTTTAATTGCAATAACTTCTCTTCTTCCAAGAAATTTTTTTAATAAAGAAGTAAATTTTTTTAAAAGTGAAAAATTATTATAATTGATTAAAAATCCTCTAGGAGCATATGCATATTTAAATCCATTTTGCTTTTGAATTAGAATGAGAGAAGCAGCTATAATTTCATTATTGTCACCAAGCATACCAACAAATACATATCCAAACCCTTCTTTCGCCATTAGTTCAGCATATTCTACTGTTTGATATAGAGAATGAACATTAAATTTATTAGTAAATTTTTCAAATTCTTCTGGTGTTAGTTGTTTCATTTTCTTCATAGATGCTCCTCCTTTTCGGAATTATTATACCATAAATTATTTTATTTTACTATGAATTTAAAAAGATAATTTTTGTATTTATAAAATTGAAATTTTTATTATATTATGATATGATTATTTAGGAATAGGAGAGATAAAAAAATGGCTAAGTTGGATTTAAAAGAAAATGAAAAATTATTAGGAGAAGAGCAAGCATCTCATGTAAAAAAATTTTTATTTTTTCCACAACCAAATCCAGGTAGATTATATGTTACTGATAAAAGGATTGTTTTTAGAGCTACTCAAGGAAGAATGTCTTCTGAATTTGAATATAATTTAGAGGATATAGAATCATTTTCAGTAGGTGCAGCTAGTACTATAAAATTATCTTTAAAAAGCGGAGAAACACATAAAATTACTGGTATGTTTAATAAAAAGTTAATTAAATATATGGAAGAAGCAGGACTAAAAAAAATATAATGATTATAAAGAAATTTTACTATGTAATGTTTCTTTTTTCTATTTTGGTTGAAATATTTATAAAGTATTAATGATTTATTGAAAAGTTATTCCAGTATAGTGGAATAACTTCAGACTGTTGACAAATAAAAATTTTGTTAAAAGTCTTTTTATTTTTGATATTTTGTTTTATACTTATTATGTAAGAACTGCTTTTATTCCCAAAATTTAAGCTTACTGTTCTTACTTTTTTATGTAATTTTGGTATAATTATATTGGGAATAAAAGAAAGTAAGTGATAGTATGTCAATGACAAAATTAAATGAAAAGGTATTCTCTAGTGAAATAGTTAATTTAGATGAAATGATTCCAAATGATCATTTTTTAAGAGTTATTACAGAACATTTTGATTGGAACTTTGTATATGATGAAGTCGAAAAACTATATTCTAAAGTTGGACGTAAAAGTATTGACCCTATAGTTTTGATAAAGATTCATGTATTAAAGTTCCTTTTTAATGAGGATAGTTTAAGAAAAACTTATGAATCCCTTAACTATAATATGTTGTATAAATGGTTTATTGGTTATGATATTAATCAAAAAACACCAAATCATTCAACTTATTCTCAAAATTATAGAAGAAAGTTTTGTAAGCTAGAAAAAGATTTACTACAAACAGTATTTGATAAAGTTATTGATTTACTTGTTGAATGGAATTGTTTGGATATGACTGCTGTATATATAGATTCTACTCATACAAAAGCTTATGCAAATAAAAAGAAGAATCATAAGGAAACAGTAAAAATAGAAGCAAAAAAATATCAAAAAGAATTAGATTTAGAAATTGCTTTAAAAGGTCTACAAGATGAAGATTTAACTGATGAGGAATATTTAGAAGAAGTAGAAAGAATCGTAAAATGTAACGAAGAAGTAAATACAGAAGAAGTTATTGAAGAAAAAGAAATAATAGTAAGTGATGTAGATAAAGATGCAGGCATGCTTTATAAAAGTGATAAGGAGAAAATATTTGGATATAATACAAGCGTCATATGTGAAAACAATAATTATATACTAACCGTAGATACTAATGGAAGTAATGTTCATGACTCAATTTCGTTTTATCAATCATTTGAAAATTTAGTTAATCACTTTAACATTAAAGATACAAAATACTTTGTAGGAGATGCTGCTTACTTAACCAGTCATATTTGTAAAACAATAATAGATTTAGAAATGATACCTGCTTTTCTGTATACAAGAAAAAAATACAGAAAAGGCTATTTTAAAAAATATGAATTTGTATATGATGAATACAATAATATTTATATA
>CANSDD010000017.1 GCA_947645535.1 uncultured Mycoplasmatota bacterium | reverse complement strand
ATTTTTTTCTTCTTTTTTATTTTGTAACTATTTGGGTATAAATATTCAAAAAAAGCGGTTACTATTCTATAAATTTTCAAGATAAAAAAACTTAAGTTCATCAAAACAACAAAAGCATCTTGCGATGCCTTTTTTAATATACACGTATCACTGTTCCAACAATTCTACCAGCTTTTAACAAAATATCAATACAACTCCCAACAAAAGGTACTACCAAAGGTAATGATAATATTAGCAAAGTGACTTTTATACCTTTCTGATATTTCTTTATACTGGACATATCTTTCCATCCATTGCTCTTCGAATTGCTGATCCTAAACTTCTTCCTAATTCTAGTAAAGAATTAACGCCTCTTGCAAATGCATTGATAAGTGTTCCATTAATTGCTCCTCCATTGATTGTTTCTAATCTTTCATAATTTATTTCTACCATGTTTCTATTCTCCTTTCTAATTAGTTGCATTTAAGTGGTCTAAAAAAGCCATCTACAACCCCAATTAAAAATACAACCCCTGCTACAATAGCAATTCCAACTCCAGCACTAAGTGCTCCACCACCTTGAATTTTATCTAATCTTTCATTTTCTATATGTCTCATTTCTTCATACCTTCTTTCCATTTTTTACTGAATTCTTGCCATAAACTAAATTCTTTTACTTTTAACTTTATTGGCACAATATTGTTTTTTACTAATAATTTTTCATCTATCGCTACATACACACTCGCATATACTACATTTTGGCCAGATACAATATCTATTTCATTTTCTACTTTTAAAAGATCTATTTTTTTATTTTCCTTTAGTGCTCTTTCAAAATCTTCTATTTCATTCATTGGAACAATTACTTTTACAGAATATTTTCCGTTTTCCTCTACATATCCATAAAATGTTTTATAAATAGGATAATGATAAATAAATATGATTCCAATTAAAATGATACATAAAAGAACAATAAAACCAATATACAGTTTTGTTCTAGGTGGATATTTAGTATCTAAAATCCAAGTTTTATTTTTCCAATATTTCTCATTCATTCTTCTTCACATCTTTCTTAATTTTCCCATCTTTTATCTCAATCATTTGGTCAAATAAATCAGCATTATTCTCTCTATGTGCAACCATAATAATTGTTTTATTTGGATATTTTTCAAATAATCTTTTTAAAATACGACGTTCCATATCAGAATCTAATTGACTTGTAGATTCATCTAATAACAAAATATTAAAAGGTAACAATAAAGTGCGTGCTAAAATAACTCTTTGTTTTTCACCTCCTGATAAATTTGCACCATTTTCTTCCAATATCAAATGATGACCTAATGGACTTTTTCTGATAATTTCCTCAACTTCTGTCAATTTCAGTATGTCTTTATAATGACTATCAGCCTTTTTACCACACAAAATATTTTGATAAATTGTTCCTGTAAACAACTGCTCTTTCATTGAAACATAAATAATATTCTTATCAATTGCCTCCATCTTATAATCGTTGATATCAATCCCATCTATATAGATAGAATCTCTTTCTACCTCATAATATTTCATTAAAAGTTTCAAAATAGTACTTTTCCCATTCCCACTTTCTCCTACTAGTAATACTTTACTTCCTGTGCGAATATTAAAACTCAATTTTTTTAAAGTAGGGTTATGATAAGAATAAGAAAATGCAACATTTTTAAATTCTATTTTTCCTTTCATTTCATCATCATAAATCCCAATTTCTTTTTGTTCATGAAATAAATTAGATAATCTCTTCCACGATACCTTTACCTTTTCCCACTCTCTACCTACTCTAAGAATACTTCTAACTGGTTCAATGAAGTATATAAATAAAGAATGAAATAACAATAGTGATGATATGCTCATTTCTTCTTTAGAAATCAAATAAATACCAAAAGCTAAAATAGATAGAAGTGTGAAATCATAAAGCAAACTATTAAAACTTTCTAATTTATTTTGAAGCATTTCTAATTTTTTTGAACTTCCAATATAAGATAAGTAGCGATCACTAAATCTTTTTTCTACCATTTCTTTTAAATGGCTTCCAAATAAGCTTTCATATCCACCAATTGATTCAACCATATAGGAAGTTACACTTGCACCTTCTTCTTCTAGTTGTTCTACTTTCTTTGAAATATTTCTTTGATAAAAGAAATAGAAAAATACATAAATAAGAAGAGAAATTAGTGTAATCATAAATAATTTTTCACTTAAGAAATATAAACATATACTACTCATGAAAATAAGTGGAAAATCCATAATAGAAGATAATATTACTGTCGCTAGAAAAGATCTAATAACTCCAATATCTTCAATTCTGGCTATCATTTCTCCTGTTGTTCGGTTTTTGTAGTAGCGATAAGGAAGATGGAGTATTTCATGGAAAATCATTTTCATAAATTTAAAATCAATTCTTTCATAAATGTGAAAAAATAACTTATTTCTAATAAAACTACTTCCATTTTTAATCAGAATCAAAAGTAAATAAAACAAAATTGAAAAGTAAAGATATCCATATTCATTGTGTGTATTTAAAAGGGATATAAAGTGTTCTACAATAGATGAATAAAAAATAGAAAAAATTGTAATTATAATCGATAAAAAAAGGATAATAAGAAATGGGGACTTTTCTTTCTTTAACAACTCTAAAAAATTATTTTTTAATACATGGTTTGGTTCAATATAAATAATAGGGACTTTAGGATAAAAATCTAAAATGATGTGATTCCATACTTTTTCAAATTCATCAAATGACATTTTATAAATACCTTTCGTTGGATCACCTACTATGAAATATCTTTTTTTAATATTCATTTCATATAATACAATATAATGATAATAGCTTTCATTTAATAGTAGATGTGCAATACAAGGAAATATGATTTTTTCTTCTGCTAATTCTTCTAAGTTACCTTCTAAACCTTTTGCTTCAAAACCACTTTTCTTAGCAAGTCTCACCAATTGACTAGCACTAATTCCATTTTTACTAATTCCAAGTTCATCTTTTAACTCTTCATAAGGAATATTCCCACCATAATATTTAATAATCATAGCAAGACAGGCTGCACCACAATCTTTATTATCTTCTTGTTTCACGATGGGATATTTTTTTCTCATACTCTCACCTCCTCACTAATAACATACAACAAAAAAGGGTGCATCACCTTACGCATCCTTAAATTTTTTTCATTTTTTTTGAAACTTTTTTATTTTTTTTGATATTTTAGTACTTTTACCCACTTACTTCCATACTTTCGTTCTTTTAAAACTTCAAAATTATCATTTGAAAATGCTTCTTCTTCATATTCACAAATGATAATTGCACCCTCTTTCAATAATTTTTTTTCCATCAAATAAGATAATGTTTTTCCTATTAAATGTAAATGATAAGGAGGATCTAAGAATACAAGATTATATGTTTCTGTTACTTTTTGATGTATTTTAAAAGCATCACTTTGTAAAATTTTCACTCCATCTATCATTTTAGTATTTTCTTTTATGGTATCAATCGCAATTTTATTCTTATCTACAAACATGCAAGAAAGTGCTCCGTTACTAAGTGCTTCTATTCCAAGAGAACCACTTCCAGCATATAAATCTAAACAAATACTTGTTTTTACTTCTTTCCCAATCATTGCAAATAATGATTCTTTTACTCTATCCATGGTTGGCCTTGTTCCATCTATATTAAATCCTTTTAAAACTCTTCCTTTATATTTTCCACTAATAATTCTCAAAATTCTTCACTTCTTTCGTATATTTTCCCATTTTTTGCTTATGATAGTAATGTGAGAAATCACACATATTATTACTCCCCTTTAAAGAGCACTTGTGCTCTTTTTATTTTAAAGTAGACATGATAGATTCAAACATTTCTATTGTTTCTAATGCTTTATTTAGTTTGTCACTTGGTCTTAATTTATAATATGATTTTACTTCTTCTTCAAATTGAAATAACATATTAGGATTACGATTTAAAACTTTATACCAATCAGAGTGTTCTCTTATATATCTTCCAAAATAGGGGTTATTTTTAAGTGCAAATTGAACCTCTAATGTCATTTAGTCCTCAAAATGCTTATAAAGTGGACGTGGCTTATATTCTTGTTTTACTTCTGTTTTCTCTTCTTTTCCAGTTAAGTCCTGTACAACACTAAGTACTCTTTGAATACTACTAACCCCATTCTGAACACTATCTAAGTCAACATTTTTAAGTAATCCCATTAAATCCGCAAAACTAGTAATACCTAAAGCTGTACTTGCTGCTGCAACTTCAGCTGTACCTAAATATGGTTTCCAAGTATTTTCATCTTCACCATACAAATCATATAATTCATAAAATTTTTGCCAGCTCATCTCTCCGCTTTTTGTATACTTAATTAATTTGGGATTTTTTTTAACAAATCCTTTGAATTCTTCTATATTTGCCATAATAACCACCTAGAATAGTATATGCGATTATTTGAGAAATTTTCCTAAGGACTTTATTATACCAAATTATTTTCTACAGTATATCTAGTCATACAATTTTCTGACAAATTGATATTATAGTGACGATAGCAAATTAATCTTTGTTTATTTTCTTAATATTTTTTGCATTTGAAAATCATTATATAATGTTCCATCAGAATCAATGCCTAAATCAAATGAATGTTTTGGACAAATTCTATAATTACTTTGTAATTTCATAGGATTAAAATATCTTTTTAAAGCTACTGAAGTGCCATCTTTTTTTAGTAAACTTAAATCATAATATGACGATGATACAATCTGTACTCTACTGTAACCTGAGACTATCAATTTTTCTTCTAATTCTTGAAATTGTCTTTCAATTGAATTTATATTTGGGCTTTCAGTTTTATCTTCTAAATTTTGAATAATAAAATTTCTTACTCCTAAATCAAGACCAAATTCTAGATATTCCTTTAAAAAATTATCTCTCATATTACTTTCATTACAAGTTAAAGAAAATAATAGCTTATTTATAGTTATTAATTTTTTTAATTCTGAATTATCTAGTGAATAATTTATTCCCATTATTTTATGATTTTGTTCATCATCAATTGCTTGTCGACTAAGTATAAAATAATAATTTAAAAGAAAATTTGATTCTTGGCGAATTGTATCTAATATTTTTTGAGCTTCTTTCCAGTTACCACTTCCATTAGTAAACATAAAAATATCTTTTTTTGGTGATTCTAATTTTTTAATTAGTCTTGCATATTCTAATAATATTTTTTTTATTTGTTTTAAATATAAAGTTGGCTCTCCACCACCCAAAAATATTTGATTTAAATGTAATCCTAAATCAGAACTACATAGTGTTCTAGTTATTTTTTCAACATTAGTATCTGTAGGATTTTCAGTTTTATTTTTGCAGAAAAAACACGTTCCATTACAAGCAGTTCCTAGTTTTATATAAACACTAGTATTACAACTAAAATCTATACCTTTTATACTTCTAATTCCATTGTTAGAATATGAATTATCTGTAAATGAACAATCTTTATATATGGTTTCTCCCCATCTTGAATTATTTAATAAGCTACTGATTATTTTTTTTCTTGCAAATACTGATTGGGCTTTTGAATAACTAATGTCAAATGTACAGTTATCAAAAATGATTGTTCCATTATTGAAAAATCTAATATTCCAATCTTTTAGTATTTCTATATCTTCTTTAGTAAAATGCAAGTCTTTAATATAAATTTTATCATCTTCACCAAATGCTGAAATTAAAAATATTGCAAAATCCAAAATATTATCCATAGAAGATTGAATTTTTTTTAATAAGGTTAGTAAATTTTCTTTCCTTAATTCTGCTAGTTTTTTTAATAATTCTTCTATTATAATTTTAATATTTTCAATATATTCATTATATGTTTTATTAAACGCCAATAAATACATTTTTTCATCATTACGATAACATTCTCTTAATATTGCTATTTCACCATAAGTTCCTTTCAAACTTTTTAATACTGCAGTTATAATTTGATAACTAGTAAATTCACGATTTTTATTTAATTCTATTGTATTTAAGTCAACTATAGTATTAGGACTTAATATGATTCCCTCATCCAAAATTACATTAGATAAAGTCTGAGATGGATTACTCATTTTATTAAAATCTATTTTTAAACCTGAATTTTTAAAATTACAATTTCTAATTGTAACATTTTCAAAATCACGATTTGTTAAATGAGTTAAATCTATATCTGAGAAGTCAATATCAGATAAAACTCTTTTTCCTTCTGTATCGCATGGTAATTTTTGAGGATAAAATTTGAAAAATTTATATTTTAATTTGGATAAATTCATATTATTCCTCCTCATCTTAATTATTTATTATAGCACAAATATCGTTCTATTACTAAACTATTATTATATTTATTGTTAGAAGTTTAAAAATAACAATAATTTATATTACAATAAAAAATTGTATATCCACAGATAAAAAGAATAGTATAAATTTATATGAGGCATTATTAAAACTTTTGAATAATGAACCAATATTGGTATAAAAACAGATAGAGTATTTTATATACTACTTGATTTTTGCAATTCTATTCTAAACTGTAATTCAAAAATAGCTAACAAAATGTTAACTATTTCTGTAACTATTCCTGGTTTTTATACAATAACCCTTTATAATATTTCCAAACTAAGGAACGATTGAGCGAGTTTTAGTATTATGTTCGAATTTCAAAAATGATAATGGGCTCTTTATTCCAAGTGGAATATCATAAAGTGCAAATTCAATAATGACATCTAATAAATGATGATTTACAATATAGCTTAATAATGTATCAAACTTAGGAATCTCATTTAATATTTTATCATGTAAATTTGTTTTTAAATTATAATCTGGGTCACTTTCAGCCATTCTTCCAGTATAATTCTTATTTTTAGATGCAATTATCCATACTTCTCCTTCCGATGAAATCCTTGCATCTCCAATTAGAATTAAATGTTCTACGAAATTATAGGAACTACCATTATCAAATTTTAAAAGGAACTGATCCTTTAAATTATGATGATAAATTTCATTTAATTGATACAAATTATTATAGTGAAAAAGAATGGAAAAAAGAAACTTTACTAAGTGATTCACCTAATGTTGTTCCACAAATTTATCAACTAATGATGGCTAAAACAAGTGGTGAAATTACAGTAGTTGCTAATGACAATTATCAATTTACATCTTTACCACACAAAGCTGGACATGGAGGTTTTACTAAAGAAGAAATGATAGTGCCTTCAATTACATTATTTCCAACTTATGAAGATGAGGAAAAAGGTAAAAAGTTAGTAAAAAAACTAAACATTTAAAACTGTTTATAATTATTGATATCTTTTCATAAAAATTAAAGTTTGCTCCCTGCTCTACTTTCTATTATTTTTTTAATAGAATAATATTAGTAGAAAAATTATGATTATCAAAGTAGTAATTAAACTATCTTTTTTACAAATTTTTAATATTTGCTTAACAGATTTTACCTATCTGTTATTTTTTTATTTTTAATCTATAAGTAACATATCTAATGAAAAATTACAGTCACTTATGCACTATCTTTCTTTGATTTATATATTAACTTAAACTGTAACATATTTCTTTTGCTTAAATGTTCCAAACAGCACAGGAAAAAAAGAAAAAAATAGTTATTTCTAACTATTTTTGGTTCTCATATATCATACCTTTATAATATTTCCAAGCAAGAACTTGAAGCGCTCTATCATTGATTACATCTTCACTAAGGCTTCCATCATCTATTGCTTTTTTTATTTCATCAATCGCACTATCATAATCAGTTACAATAAGTAAATCATTACCTGCCTCTATTGCTTTTACATAGATATTAGATAATCCATCCATTGCTCCCATAGAAAGTTCATCAGTAATAATCACTCCTGTAAAATTTAAATCATCTCTTAATATATTATGAATTGGAATTGATAATGAGGCTGGATTTGAAGAATCAATATTTGTAACGATATTATGATTTACTAGTACTGCCTCTGCACCAGCATTTATTCCTGCTTCAAATGGAGGTAAATCATTTTTCAGTATACTTTCATATGTCCTTGAATCTGTTGAGCTTCCTGTATGTGTATCTGCATTATTTCCATATCCTGGGAAGTGTTTTAATGTATAAGATACTGTACCGTTTTTACTTGCTGTAATTACTGTTTTCACATATTCACTAGTTGTTTCTGTATCTTCTTGTAATGATCTAGAATACATATAATCACTTGGATTTTTAGTCACATCTATGACAGGCGCTAAATTGAGATTGATTCCTAAATTTGCTAATACTGTACTTTTATCTAATGTATCATTTCTAATCGCATCCATTCCACCAGCTTTATATAATTCACTTGGTGATTTAAATGGAGTACTTACTAACTTAGAATTGGAACTAATTCTAACTACACTTCCACCTTCTTCATCTACTGCTGTTAATAGTGGTATTTTAGATACATTTTGTACATCTTTTATCATACTTTTTACTTCTGCTTTTGTTTTGTCTTTAAAATCTGTTGCAAAGAAAATATATCCTCCAAATTGTTTTTCTTTGACAGTATTTACTGCATTACTAGCTGGATAACGAACAAGTAAAATTTGCGCTATTTTCTCATCTAATGTCATTATATCTAATTTCTTTTTTGCAAAACTATAGTAATCTTTAAAAATACCTAATTCATTTTCTTCTGGAGCTACTGATTTTTTTTCTGATCGTATATAATCTTTCACTTGTATATCTTGTACATCTTTATTAGAATCTAATAGTCCTGTATATTTGATAACTACTTCTTCTCCTACTTCTACAATAAAATCTTCCACTTTAAACTTATACATCACATTATTAGAGTCCTCTACTATGACATATTCATCATTCATAGATAATACAACTCCACTCATTTGTTTTAATATCTCTTCTTTATGATTCATTTTAAAATAAGTAACTGTACCTATTGTGAGAATGAATATTCCAAAAAGAAAAATCCATATATTCTTTTTCATCGTATTTTATCAATTCCTTTCCTAAAGTTCTACTTATATATATTCATTTGAATGTAAAAGCATACCTAAAAAGAAAGATATTAGAAATAATTTCCTAATATCTTATACTTTAAAATCATCTAGAAAATCATGGATTGTCATTATTTTTTCATCTACTTTTTCTAAATCTATAATTTCTTGTTGTTCTTCAATCTCTTCTATAGTTAATGTATCTTTTCGATATAGATGATTGATAGGAAATACTTCTAAAATTTTCTCCTTTGATATGGTACTTCCTACTGAATAACGATCAGCAATAGGAAGCTCTGTTGTTTTAATAAAGTTAAATTCTCCTCTATTTTTAATTCCAACTAAGGTATGAGAATCAATAATAAAAGCATTTAATATTTCATAAGGGTTTGTTTTTACATCACGAACAGCAAGTACTCCTCTTCTTGCTCTAGCTGTTTTCTCAAATTCTGATAATTTTACTCTTTTCGCTGTATTCTTATTAGTAAAAATTGTCACATATAGGGCCTCAGGAGCAAATAATATTCCAGTCTTTACTTCATCTTCTTTTAAAGTAATTGCTTTCACTCCACTTCCTTTAACCCCAGTTATTGGCACTTCCATTGTTTCATAATGTAATCCATATCCTCGTTTTGTGATAATAAATATATCGCTTTCATTTTTATCTGTTACACTAACAACTCTATCATTTTCTTTTAATTTCATAGCTGTCATTGGCTTTGAATAACGCTGTACTTTAAAATCAGATAATTTACTTCTTTTTACCATTCCATCTTTTGTAAAAATTGTAATATAACTTTCTATTCCAAAATCATAAACAGGAAATCCCGCAATAATACTTTCTCCAGCCTCTATTTTTATGATATTACTAATATGTTTTCCAAGTTCCTTCCATTTCAAATCAGGTAGTTCATGAACAGGAACATATAAATAATTTCCTAAATCGGTAAATAAAAGAATCGTATCTAAAGTATTCATTTCATAAGTACCAATAACATAGTCTCCTTCTTTTAAAGCTGTTTCATCATCGCTAGCACTATAACTTCTCGTAGTAACTCTTTTTACATACCCTTCTTTGGTAATTACAACAATACAATCTTCTTTTGATATCATTGATGTGGTATCTATCTTTATTTCTACAATATCATCTTTAATTTCTGTTTTTCTAGGAGTTGCATATTCTTTTTTAATTGCTCTAAGTTCCTCCTTCATAACTGCTTTTAGGCGATTTTCATCACTTAATATTGCTTCTAAACCTTTGACTATCATCTCTAGTCTTGCATATTCTTCTTGTAATTCTGTCACATCGGTATTCGTTAAACGATATAATTGTAATTTTACAATAGCATCGGCTTGAAGTTCACTAAAGTCAAATTTTTTTACTAAATTTTGTACTGCATCTGGTTTATCTTTACTTGCACGAATAGTTGCAATCACTTCATCTAAAATGGACATCATTTTAAGAAAACCTTCTACAATATGCATTCTGGCTTTAGCTGTATCTAAATCAAACTGTGTTCTTTTCTCAATTACTTCTCTTTGATGAGCTATATAAGCATCTAATATTTCTAAAATACCCAGTGTCATTGGTCTATGATTCACAATGGCTACCATGTTAAAATTATAAGATACTTGCATGTCTGTATTTTTTAATAAATAATTGATAATTAAATCTTGATTAGCATCTTTTTTCAAATCAATTACAATCGTTTCTGGATGCTCTAAGTCTGATTCATCTCTTACTTCAGCAATTCCATCTATTTTTTTATCAATACGAATATCATCTATTTTTTTAACTAATGCTCCTTTATTTACTTCATATGGTATTTCACTAATAACAATTTGATCTTTTCCTTTGTTTTTGACAATTTCATATTTGGACTGAACAATGATTTTTCCTTTTCCTGTTTTATATGCATCTAATAGTCCATTTCTTCCCCTAGCAATTCCGCCTGTTGGAAAGTCTGGACCTTTCACAATTTCTAAAATAGTGTCTAAATAACAGTTTGGACTATCAATTCTTTTAATGGTGGCATCAATGATTTCACCTAAGTTATGTGGTGGAATATTTGTTGCATATCCCGCACTAATCCCACTAGAACCATTAACAAGTAAGTTTGGAAATTTTGCTGGAAGTACAGTTGGTTCATTTAAGGTATCATCATAGTTAGGTGCCCAAATAATGGTATTTTTATCAATATCTTTTAATAGTTCATTACTGATTTTCGCTAACCTTGCTTCTGTATAACGCATAGCAGCTGCCCCATCACCATCCATAGAACCATTGTTTCCATGCATATCAACATAGACTGTATTTTGTTTCCACCATTGACTCATACGAACCAATGCTTCATAGATACTAAAATCTCCATGTGGATGATAGAACCCCATAACATTTCCAACTGTTTTTGCTGATTTTTTATAGGCTTTATCGTAAGTATTGTGATCACGATACATAGCATATAGAATTCTTCTTTGTACTGGTTTTAGACCATCTCTAACATCAGGTAATGCTCTATCTTGAATAATGGTTTTGGCATATCTACCAAATCTCTCTCCCATAATTTCTTCTAAGGAATAATCATATATTTTTTTTATTATTTCTTCCATATTGTTCCCCCTAAATCTGATAACTATCTTCTAATGAGAATTCTACGTTTTCGTTTATCCATTCTTTTCTTGGTTCTACTTTATCTCCCATTAAGACGCTCACACGTTTTTCTGCTAAAGCGACATCAGTAATACTTACTTTAATTAGGCTTCTAGTCTCTGGATCCATTGTTGTTTCCCATAATTGATCTGGATTCATTTCTCCAAGTCCTTTATAACGTTGTGTTTCTAGTTTTATTTTACTTTTACTTAATATTTCATTTCGCTCTTCATCACTCCAAGCATAATGAATTGTTTTTCCATTAAACAGTTTATAAAGTGGTGGCATAGCGATATATAGTTTCCCCTCTTCAATGAGTGGTTTCATATAACGATAGAAAAAGGTTAAAAGAAGGATTTGAATATGTGCTCCATCATCATCAGCATCGGTCATAATAATGACTTTATCATAGTTAGAATCATTAGCATCAAAATCACTTCCAACTCCTGCACCAATAGTATGTATCATGGTGTTGATTTCTTCATTTTTCCATATTTCTTCTAATCTTGCTTTTTCTGTATTAAGAACTTTTCCTCTAAGTGGCAAGATGGCTTGAAATTTACGGTCTCTACCTTGTTTCGCACTACCACCTGCTGAGTCTCCTTCGACTAAGAATAGTTCATTTTTCTTTGGATTTTTTACTTGTGCTGGTGTAAGTTTTCCAGATAAAGCACGTTCTTTTTTATTTTTGTCTTTTCCAGCTCTAGCCTCATCTCTAGCTTTCCGTGCTGCTTCTCTTACCATTTTACTTTTTACCATTTTTTCTAATATTTTGGTTGCTATCGCTTTATTCTCTTCTAAGAAAAATTGTAGTTTTTCTGATACGACATTTTCAACGGCATTTCTAGCTTCTGGTGTTCCAAGTTTACCTTTGGTCTGACCTTCAAATTGAAGTAAGTCTTCTGGGATTTTAAGACTTATAATAGCTGTTAACCCTTCTCTTGTATCTGCTCCTTCTAAGTTTTTATCTTTGGCTTTTATATAGCCATTATTTTTTGCATATTCATTAAATACTCTTGTTAGCGCTGATTTAAATCCAACCTCATGACTTCCTCCATCACTTGTTTTTACATTATTAACAAATGAGATAATATTTTCTGAATAAGTATCTGTATATTGAAATGCTACTTCAACATCTATTTTATCTTTTACACCTTCAAAACAAACTGCATCATGTAAAGCTACTTTATCTTCATTCACATATTCTACAAATGCTTTTAATCCATTATCATAGTGAAAAACATCTTTCTTTTTATCTTCTTCATCTATGACTTCTATAGTAAGTCCTTTTAATAGAAAAGCACTTTCCTGCATACGTTCACAAACAGTTGTATAAGAAAAGTTGGTTGTAGAGAAAATTTCAGCATCAGGCATAAAATGCACTATTGTACCTGTTTTACTGGTTTTTTCCATTTTTTTTAGTGGAGTTACTACTTTTCCTCCATCTTCAAAACGAATATAATGTTCATATCCATCTCTTTTAATAGTAACTTCCATCCAAGAGCTTAAGGCATTAACTACTGAGGCACCTACACCATGTAAGCCTCCCGATACTTTATAGCCACCTTCTTCAAATTTACCACCTGCATGAAGGACTGTATAGATTACTTCTGGTGTACTTTTCCCACTTGTATGTTTTCCAACTGGTACTCCTCTTCCTTCGTCTTCTACACTAACACTATGGTCAGCATGCAATACAATTTTTATTTTATTTCCAAAGCCATTGATTACTTCGTCTATTCCATTATCAACGATTTCCCATATTAAATGATGTAATCCTCTTTTATCAGTAGATCCAATATACATTCCAGGACGCTTTCTAACAGCCTCTAATCCTTCTAATATTTTAATTGAACTTTCATCATACTTTACCATAAACTCACCCTGTCCTTATCATCTTTCTCATTATATCAAATTTTGTTGTTTTTTGTAAAGTGAAATTTTATTTTTAATATACTTTTTTCGTTGTAAATAAAGGGATTTTTATAATTATTGTAAATAAAAAAGATATCAATGATTATAATACCTTTTTTATCTATTTTCTTTTTTTAGTTTTTGATAATACTTTAGGTTTAGAATTATCGCTTACAAATGTTATAGGTTCTGTTGGCGGAAGATTTAAGTGTAATCTTGTACCTATATTTTTTCCTAATGTTATTGCTGAAGTAAAAGGCAATCCTAATTTTAACCTCGTACCAATCATGTCTTTGGTTTCTTTCATTTTTTCTCCTTTCTTTTTTCATTATATATTTTATTTTTTACTATTACTCTCTAATTCTTTATAATATTCATATCGTTTCATTGCCTCTTCTTTTTGTTTTTCTAACAAGTCTTTAGCATGTTCTTTATTGATAGCATTTAACATAGCATATCTATTTTGATTCATCAAAAATTCTTCATACTTATCAAAGTCTACATTTTTACTATCAAGGACAAAAATATTTGTTTCTGGATTATAACGGAAAATAGGATAATAACCTGAAATAGTCGCTAATTTTTCCATTTCTATGCTATGTTCAAGTCCACCTTTAATACCATGAGAGATACAAGGTGTATAAGCAATCACAATAGATGGTCCATCATGAGTAACTGCTTCATTCAAGGCTTTTATAAGTTGCATTCCATTAGCGCCTAAAGATACCTGTGCTACATAGGCATTTGGATAAGAAAGAGCAATTCTAGCCAAATCTTTTTTGGCTGTTTTCTTACCACTTGATGCAAAAGACGCAATTGCTCCTTTTGGACTTGCTTTAGATGCTTGACCACCAGTATTAGAATACACTTGACTATCAAGTACTAAGATATTGATATCATCATTACTTGCAAGTACATGATCAATTCCACTAAAACCAATATCATAAGCCCAACCATCTCCACCTATCATCCAATACGTTCTCTTTGGTAAATATTCTTTCAATGTAGTAAATTCTTCTGGAAGAACACTATAATCTAGACTTTCATATACTTTTTTTGTAATTTCATAATTAGATGAATTTTCTATATATTCCTCTAGTAACTCTCTATTTTGATTATTTTCTTCTATTAAAGTTTTCATTCTTTTCATCAATCTATTTTGAATTGTATCAAAAGCAACTTTCATTCCATATCCATATTCAGCATTATCTTCAAATAAAGAACTTGCCCAAGGAATTGTATAAGGCATACTAGGCATACTAGCTCCATAGATAGAAGAACAACCTGTTGCATTCGCAATTACCAAATATTCTCCAAAAAGTTGGGTTAATAATTTGATATATGCTGTCTCTCCACATCCAGCACATGCACCTGAAAAAGCAAATTTTGGCATATGAAACTGTGTTCCTTTAATTGTGTTATTAACTTGCTCTTTTTTTGTAGTAATATGTTCTACTAAGTAATCAAATACTTCCTGCGTTTGTTCTTTTAAGGCCATATCTAATCTCATTGTTTCAAGTGCTTTTTCCCCTCCTCTTCCAGGACAAGTATTCACACATACATTACATCCAGTACAATCTTTGATAGAAAGTGCTAACGTATAGTAATAATCACTTCCAATTCCTTTGATACATCTATTTTTTACTATTTCTGGTGCTGCAATATATTCTTCTTCTGACAGAAGAAAAGGTCTTATCACACCATGAGGACAAACAAAAGAGCATTGATTACACTCTATACAATTCGATGATATCCATTTAGGAACAATATCACTAATGGCTCTTTTTTCTAACTTAGCAGTTCCTGGTATAAAACTTCCATCTTTAAAATCAAGTAAATCACTTGTTGTAAGTTCACTACCTAATCTTTTTGTAATCATTTGATATACATCATGATTTATATCTTCTATTTTATTGATTTCATTGATTTCTTCTACTATTTCTACTTTTTCTAAATAAAGAGGAGCTTTTTCTATGGCCTCATAGTTAGCATATAATACTTCTTCTCCCTTTTTAAAGAATTTATTTTTTGCATATTCTTTCATTTCTTCTTTGGCTTTTTCATAATCTAATATATTTGATAATTTCATGATTGCACTTTCTAGTATTGTACTAATTCTATTTTGAAGTCCTACTTTTCTAGCAAGTTCATAAGCATTTATAATATAAAACTCAATATGACGCACTTTTATAATATTTTTGATACTATTTGGAAGTATCTCTAGTATTTCTTCTTTTGTTTTACTTGTATTTAAAATAAAAGTCCCATATTCTTCAATATTATCAATAACTGAAAACTCTTTTAAATAATTTTCTTTTGTAACTACAATTACACTTGGATTTTCTACATAATAAGTAGAACAAATTTTTTTATCAGAAAATCTTAGATGACTTTTGGTTACTCCTCCTGATTTTTTAGAGTCATATTCAAAATATCCTTGAACATAATTTTCAGTATTTTCTCCAATTAGTTTCATGATACTTTTAGATGCACTTACCATTCCATCACTACCGTATCCATAGATTAAAAATTCAGTAGCATTTTTTATTTTAAAAGAAGTATCAATATTTAAACTTAAATTTGTTAAATCATCTATAATTCCAATGGTAAAATTGTTTTTAGGATTTTCTTCTAACATATCATAGACAGCTTTTATCATTGCTGGTGTTGTATTTTTACTAGACAATCCATAACGTCCTCCAACAACATATATTCCTTTTTCTTTTAATATATTCGCTACATCTAGATAAAGTGGTTCTCCATTACTTCCTGGTTCTTTAGTCCGATCTAATACAGCCACTTTTTGAACCATTTCTGGTATATTTTTTAGAAAATATTCTTTACTAAAAGGACGATAAAGATGTACCTCTAATAATCCTACATGATATCCTTCTTTATTTAATACATCAATTGTTTCTTTAATTGTCTCACAACTAGAACCCATAGCAATTATCATAGTAGTTGCACATTTATCTCCATAGTACATAAATGGTTCATAATTTGTACCTGCTTTGGCATTTATCATTTTCATATATTCATTTACAATATCTGGCACTTTATTATAATCTTCATTTCTAACTTCCATCATTTGAAAGTAAATATCATCATTTTCAGCTGTGCCACGAATAATTGGTTTTTGTGGATTTAAAGCTCTTTTACGAAAATTTTCTAATGCTTTCCCATCTAGCATTTCCATATAGTCTTCTTTTTCTAATACTTCTATTTTAGAAAGTTCATGACTTGTTCTAAAACCATCAAAAAAATGCATAAATGGTAGGCTTGCTTTAATCGCTGATAAATGAGCTACTGCTGAAAGGTAAGCTGCATCTTGTACTGAGGAAGATGCTAACATACAAAAACCTGTACTTCTTGTCGCATAAATATCTTGATGATCACCAAAAATACTAAGAGCATGGGTAGATAAGGAACGCGCTGCTACATGCATAGTGCAAGGTAGCATTTCTCCTGCTATTTTATACATATTTGGAATCATAAGTAGTAATCCTTGACTTGCTGTATAGGTACTTGTTAGTAATCCTGATTGTAAGGAACCATGAACCATTCCTGCTGCTCCTGCTTCACTTTGCATTTCCACTACTTTTACTTCATCATCAAATAAATTTTTTTCATGATGATTACTCCATTCATCAATATGTTCGGCCATTGGACTTGATGGAGTAATCGGATAAATTCCAGCTACTTCAGTAAAATAATATGATGTTCTAGCACATGCCTCATTTCCATCTACTGTGATTTTCTTTTTCATATAAAGTCATCTCCTGTTTTTCTATTTTCATTATAACATTATTTTAAATCTGCTACAATGAGAACTACTTTCATTTTAGAACAAAATTCAAAACAAGTGTGGAATTATTTAAGTTCACACCTAAATGTTCTTCATAGCCTTCGTTACCTACCTGATCCACAGACTTAAATTCCGATAGTCGCTACCATATAATTTTCTCTACCTATCTTTTTATTTGTTCTTTATACTAACTCTTTCATATATTGCTCTATTCCTTTAAATATAATATTTACTGCTGCATTGTAATCTCTTTCTAACTTTCTTTTACAACTTGGACATTTATAATTTCTTACACCCAAATCTTTTGTTATTTTATTTTGATGTCCACAAACATTACATATCTGACTACTTAGAAAATATGTATCTACTTTATATATTTTTTTCTTTCCATTTACTTTTGTATTCTAGTTGTCTGATTATTTCTCTTAAGGTCACATCAGATATTGATTTTGCTAAGTTATGATTTTTAATCATATTTTTCATCTATCTTAGTTTTGCAAGAAATCTATTAAACAAAAAAAGTACAATACATATTAGCATATTTGTACTTATTTTTTTATTTGATAGATTGTTCCTTCTCTAGTATCTTTTAATTCAATTCCTTTTTCTAATAACTCATTACGAATAGAATCTGCTAATGCGTAATTTTTATTTTTCTTTGCCTCATTTCTCTTATCAATCATTTCATTTATATAAGTATCTAACTCTGTGTCAACTTCTTCTTCTTTTAGTAGATTTAATGATAAAACTTTATCAAATGATTCTATTAAAGCTAATTTCGTTGCATTGGTACAATTTTCTTTTAATACATCATACAAAGTTGTTACTGCATTAGCTGTATTTAAATCATTTTCTAATGCTATTTTAAATTTTTCTTGATATTTTGTAATAACTTCTTCTTCTATATTCCCTTCTAGATTTTCTTTAATAGAACACACTTTATTCAGTAATTTTTGATAAGCATTTTTTGTTATATCTAATGCCTCATAACTAAATACCAGTTGACTTCTATAATGACTATTTAAGCAAAATAAACGATAAACAAGTGGATTATATCCTTTGCTTTCTAATAAAGAAAGTGTTAAAAATTCTCCTTTTGATTTACTCATTTTTCCTGTACTATCATTTAAATGTTCCGCATGGCACCAATAATTACACCATTTATGTCCTAAAAAGCTTTCAGATTGTGCAATTTCATTAGTATGATGTGGAAAGATATTATCAACACCTCCACAATGAATATCTAAATATTCTCCTAAATATCGATAAGATATTCCAGAACATTCAATATGCCAACCTGGATAGCCTCTTCCCCATGGACTATCCCATTGCATTACTTGATTTTCAAATTTTGATATAGTAAACCAAAGTCCAAAGTCTGCTGCATTTCTTTTGGCTTTATCTTCTTCTACATCTTCTCTTACACCGACTAATAAATCTTCTGGATTTTTACCAGATAGTTCATAATAATTAGGAAATTTTGTTACATCAAAGTAAACATTTCCTTCGGCTTGATAAGCATACCCTTTTTCTAATAAAATTTCTATCATTTTAATATAAGTATCGATATGGTCTGATGCTTTTTCTATAATTTTTGGTCTTTTAATTCCAAGTTTATCAATATCATTCATAAATGCTTTTGTATAAAAGTCTGCTATTTCATAAACAGTTTTATGTTCTCTTTCAGCACCTTTTAGCATTTTATCCTCTCCAGCATCGCCATCACTAGTCATATGTCCAACATCTGTAATATTCATCACTCTTTTTACTTGATAGCCTAAATATTCTAATGATTTTTCGAGTACATCTTCAAAAATGTAAGTACGTAAATTACCAATATGAGCATAATGATAAACAGTAGGGCCACAGGTATACATTTTTACAATTCCTTCTTCATTTGATTTAAATTCTTCAATTTTTTTACTTAATGTATTATATAGTTTCATAAATTCACCTTCTATATTTATTATACACATTTTTTAGCTAAGACGCAATGACTTCATAACTAAGTAATTCAATCTGATTAGAAAGAAATTCTGAATTAGAATCTATGTCTTCTACCAGTTCAGTTGATAAATATTTTTTATTATCATCTGGAAATACAGTTACAATATTCCCATGAATTTCATCTTCACAAAGAATAGCTGCTAACATATTCGCGCCTGATGATATTCCGACTCCAAGGCCTAATTTAAAAGCTAATAATCTTGCCATGTTAATTGCATCTTTGTCATGAATAGTATAAATTTTATCAATTATACTTTTATCAACCAAATCTGGTACAAAATCATCACCAATTCCCTCAATAGCATGCTCTTTTATAATTTTACCTTGTGTCAAAATAGGTGCTTCTTCGGGTTCTAGCGCAGCTATAAAAGTATCACTATTTTCTTCTTTTAATCTTTTTCCTATCCCTATGAGTGTTCCTCCTGTTCCTATACCAGATACAAAGCCATCCACCTGTTGATTCATTTGCTTTAATATTTCATTTCCAGTTGTTAAGTAGTGTACTTTTATGTTATCTGGATTAGAAAATTGATTTGGACGATATCCACCCAATTTTTCAGCAAGTTCATCAGCCCTTCTAATACATTCTAAAAAGCCACCTTCTTCTCTAGAAACTAATTCTATTATAGCACCATAACTTTTCATTAAATTAACTCGTTCTGTACTTACCCAATCTGGCATAAAAATAATAACTGGATTTTTACGAGAAGCTCCTAAGGCTGCAAATGAAATACCTGTATTTCCACTTGTTGCTTCTATGATTGGTAATCGCTCTATTAATTTGCCTGATTCATATGCCTTATTTAAAATATGTTCTGCTACTCTATCTTTAATGCTCCCTGTTAGATTATAGTATTCTAGTTTTGTATAAATTGCTCGCTTTTTTCCTAAATATTGATAGTTAATTTTTATCATTGGTGTATTACCAATTATTGTATTCATATTTTTTCTTCCTTTCATTAAAATATATTTTTTATCTATATCATCTAAATTAATATAAACAAAAATACATTTTTTGACACAAAAGCTCAGTTGAAAAAGTAAATTCCAGTTTAATGAAGTAACTTCCATGGAAAATGAAAAAAATTTGCTATATGAGAAAAAATATAGTGATTTTTTTATAATATAACGCGTTGTGCTAGTTGAAATTTAATACATTAGAAATGGCAGTAGA
>CANSDD010000016.1 GCA_947645535.1 uncultured Mycoplasmatota bacterium | reverse complement strand
TTATCTTGTTATTATGATAATAGTATATGGAATTGATAAGGTAAAAAATAAATTTTACCATTTAGATGTGTTAATGTCACCAAATACCTATTTAAAATATGAGAATGGTAAATGGAAAGATGAGAAAGAAACACAAACTTCTATGTTAGGAAAAACATATAAAATATATCAAAATAGCAATTATTTATATGATGGAGTATTACAATATACAGATGAAAAATGGTATGCTTTTGATAATAATGATAAGCCTCTATCACTTCCAGAAGATTTTTTCGCTTATAGAGGGAATGTAAATATAAATATTGCTGAATATGCAGTTACAGATATGGAGACAAATGAAATTTTTGAAGCAGAGGAAATTTTAAAAGATAATGGAATTTTATTTAATCCTTCTTATACCAAAACTTTGAAAATAATGTATGATTTAAATAATGATGGAATGAGTGACACAATTTATATTATTTCAAATACTTTAGGAATAGAAGAACAAAGTTTGTATTTTTCAATTGTTTATGTTAAAATGAATGGAAATACAAGAATATTAGTGAAGGATGTTTCAGAAGATATGTATTCTGTTCCATCAGTTAATTTAAAACAAATATTAGATTATAATAAAGACAAAAAATATGAGTTAATAATAGGAAAGACTTATTTTGATCAAATAGGTACTTGTTATGAAATATTTAAAATCGAAAAAAATGCATATGAGTCAGTAAAGCATTGTGTGCTTATAGAAAGTGGAGATGAAGAAGAATGAAATTGAGATTTAGAGCGGAGCCAAAAGATATACTTATATTTGTAATATTTTGTGTGGTATTATTATATTTTGTTGCAATAGCAGTGCTCAATATTTCTTCTTTTGCCGATACTGGAACACTACATGGATTAAATCCATTTCCTGCTTTTGAACCTGAATATATTGGAGCAACTTTATTATTCTTTATTGCAGCATTAGTAGCAATATTTACAAGTGTATCTTCATACTTTTTTGATCGTGAAAAAGGGTTTGGAGTCAAAGCAGAAGCAAAAAAAGAAAAAGGATATTCTAGATGGGCAACAGACAAAGAAATGAAAAAGGAATTAAAGTTAATTGATCCACTCGCAAAAGAAACAGATGCAGCTGGTCTTCCTATTATTATGACTCCTAAAGGTGTATGGGTTGATAATAGTGAATATCATAATTTAATTATTGGATCTACTGGTGCTGGTAAAACGCAAACAACAGTACTTCCAATGGTTCATAATCTCTCTAAACGAGGAGATTCTATGATTGTAACAGATCCAAAAGGGGAAATTTATGAGGACACAGCAGAAATGCTTAAAGCGAAAGGTTATAATATTGTACTTTTAAATTTCCGTGATCCACAACAAGGAAATGCTTGGAATCCATTATCTTTGCCTTATAGTTTATATAAAAATGGAAATTCAGATAAAGCTACTGAGTTATTAGAAGACTTAGCACTTAATATTCTATATGATGAAAGCTCAAAGTCTCAGGATCCATTCTGGGAAAAAACTTCAGCTGACTATTTTTCAGGTTTAGCACTTGCTTTATTTGATGATGCAACAGAAGATCAAATCAATTTAAATAGTATTAACTTAATGACAACTCTTGGAGAAGAAAAGTTTGGAGCTACAACATACGTAAAAGAATATTTTAGTTATAAAGATCCAGCTGGAGCTGCTTATATCAATGCTTCTAGTACACTTATGGCACCAAATGAAACAAAAGGAAGTATTTTAGCAGTATTTAAGCAAAAAATTAAATTATTTTCATCACGTGAAAATTTATCAGAAATGCTTTCTTATAGTGATTTTGATATGCGTGATATTGGAAAACAGAAAACAGCAGTATTTATTGTTATTCAAGATGAGAAGAAAACATACCATTCACTTGTTACAATTTTCTTAAAACAATGTTATGAAACACTTATTTCAGTTGCACAAGAAAGTGGTGGGAAACTACCATATAGGACAAATTTTATTCTAGATGAATTTGCGAACATGCCTCCACTTAAAGATGTTACTACAATGGTTACAGCAGCACGAAGCAGAAATATGAGATTTAACTTTATTATCCAGAACTTTGCACAGCTTTATGAAGTTTATGGAAAAGAAAACGGAGAAACAATTAAGGGAAACTGTGGAAATATTGTTTATTTAATTAGTACAGAATTAAGTGCTTTAGAAGAGATTAGTAAGATGTGTGGAGAGGTTAAATCTAAAGAAAAAGAGAAAACAACTTCTACACCTCTTGTTACAGTAAGTGATTTACAAAGATTAAAGCAATGGGAAACAATTGTACTTAGAATTCGTATGATGCCATTTAAAACAAAATTGACTCCTAATTTTCAAATGGATTGGGGAGATCATTATCCGAAAGCGACATATCCAAAACGTGAAAAAATACCAGTTAAAGTATTTGATATAAAAGGATTTGTTGAGAAAAAGAAAGAAGATAAAATAAATCAAATGTTAGGTGGAAGTGTTGGACCTAAGATGCCAACAGGAAATAATCCATTTATGAATTCAAAATCACCTTCCATGCCTACCCCACCAATGCCTGGAATGGGTTTTCCTAGTCAATCTAACTCTAAGGGAGGTTTAGATGTAGATGATTTAGTAAAGAGAATTGATGCGAAAATTGCAGAGTTAGAAGAGGAAGAGAGAAGAGAAAAAGAAGCAGCAGCAAAGAAGAAAGAAGCTGCAATGACTTCTAATGTAGTAGATGCGAATTTTTCTATTGCAACTCCTATTCCACAAGAAAGTAATAGTTCTACTTCATTAGATATCAATCAGTTTGTGGAAAATAAAATAGAACCTGTGAAAAATTCTATTGTAAGTCAAAATATTGTGGAAAAAGTAGAAGATAACAGTAATATTTCTGTTAATCCACAGCAAAAAATAGAAATAGCAGAAAAAGCGGAAGATAAAACTGTGGAAAAAAATGAAAATATTGTTTCTAATATACCTTTATCACCAATTATTGGCGATAAACCAGCTGAAAATCCTATTACACCAACAGTAGAAAAAACAATAGAAACAAAATTAGTGGTAGAAGAGCCTAAAAAAGATGCAGTCCATCAAACGAAGGTACCAATGGGCTTTGTTACAGATGATCAATTCTTTGATGATTTCTTCAATGATGAAGATGAATAATTAATACGAAGCTTGCTAGATTCTTTTTTTTGAAATTTGCTAGATTTTATTTTTCTGCAATAGTTATAGCCACAAATTACGGAAATCTGCCTAACAGATATTTAAAATGTGTAAAAATAAGACAACAAAAATGATAGATTTATCATTTTACTTAAGACTAATGGTGTGCTAGAATGCATTGCAGAAAGGAGGAAGAATATTGAAAGACATTATAAAGCCTTTAACTTTAATTGATTACTTTTCAATAGAACATGAAGATATTCATAAATTATATGATAGAAATAGAATCAGAAATAATTATTTAAAAATTGATAATCATACTTCAAGGGAAAAAATATCTATTCTATTCGATGGTATGTGGAAAGCAATGATTTATAATACGAATCGTTTAAAATATTCTTGTAAACTTTTATCTTATTATTTAAATATTCCATATGGAGAATTATTAAAATCATTAAGTCTAGGAAAAAATGAATTAGATAAAAGAAATATAAATAACAAAGGACAGAGAGCAGATTATATAGCCAATTATAAAAACATTTGTATCAATATAGAAATAAATAATAACGATAATGAAGAAATCATGAAAAGAAACAGAGAATATCGTCATAGATTACAATCACAAAAAGTAAAAGTAGGAGATGATTACGATTATGCCTATGTATTGCAATTACATATCAATAATTTTGCGTTTGAAGGAAAAGAGGACATAAAATATATTCATTATTTGAAAGATAAAGATGGAGACTTAGAATGTGATAATGAAATAGTTGCACATATTTATGTTCCAAATTTATATAAAAAATGGTATACTAGTGGCATAGAGAGTTTAACAGAAGAAGAGCGTTTTCTATTAGTAATGATTGAACCTGATGTAGAGAAAGCAAAATTATTAGCGAAAGGAGATAAGATTATGGAAGAATATGTAGAAGAATCATTAAAAGTGAGTCAAGATGATGACTTATTAGAAGCTTATGACAAAGAATGGGCCTATTAAAGAGCAAATAGAGAATTAATCAAAACAGAAATAGAAGAATATAAATGAGGTAAAAACAAGAGACTATAACTTTTTCATTATAGTCTCTTGTTTTTTAATTTTTTTCTTTTTCATAGATTTTGTTTTTTCTTTTAATAATTTAGCTTGTTTTTTTAGCATTTTTTTAAATTCTTTCATATTTAGAAATGTTAAATCAGGAAATGCATTTAAAATACGTTTGAAAGACCAATTTTTATTTGATAATGCTTCTCTAACTTTATGAGACATTTCATTTGTATAGTCTTTTTTTAATGCGCTAGCTGTTAGTTTTAATTGTTTAACAATATTAAAAGATAAGATGCAATCTATAATGAATATTGACAATAATAATCCTGATATAAAATACAAAATTGTTACAGGTATTAAATCTAAACAAAAATGTAGAAATGGATTGATAAAATAAATTAAAACCATTCCTAAAACTCCAAAAAGAATCGAATTTACAAGGCAGATTCTGCCATTTAAGTTAAATGGTTCTTTCGAATAATCCCACCATTTTGCTTTAAATAATTTTTCCATTGCATAACCAGTAAAGTATTCTACAGTGGAGCCAATTATAATCGCATTTAAAAGTAAGAAAATTGGAAAATCAATATATAGCTGTAAAATAAATGTCATAAGTGTTCCTGCAACACCATAAATAGGTAAATAAGGTCCAAGAAGGAATCCTCTATTTACTATTTTTTTTTCTGCAAATCCAACATAAATAATTTCTATAACCCACCCTGCAAAAGAGTAAATCATAAATAATGAAAAATAATATATAAAGTAATACATAAATTATACTCCTTGTTTCTTTCTTTTTTGTAATTTAAATAATTCCATAATCACTAATAGTGGAATTGTTAAAAGTAAAGTTAGAATAATATGAAATGAATCGATTGGCTTTACTTTTAATATGCTACTTAAAAAGTCATTTTCTGTTACAAATAATTGTAGTGTAAGTGTGGTAATAATTCCAAATACAATAAATGGATTATTTTTAATTTTTTGTTTCAATATAGATTTAGTTTCAGAACGACAATTGAATACATGTATATTTTGCATAAACACCATAAGTAATAGAATATAGCTTCTAGCAAGTGTAATATCCATATTTATATAATTGATTAAATAAAACCAAAAACCAAATACAGTAATTCCTATAATAATCCCAGATAATAGTAGTTCTTGTATCATTATTGTGTTGAATATTGATTCTGTACTTTTTCTAGGAGGTTTATTCATGACATTTTTATCACATCTTTCAAATGCTAGGGCGATATCTTGAATTCCATCAGTTACTAAATTAAGCCATAATAATTGGATTGCAGTTAATGGAATTGGCATTTTACAAATGAGTGCAAGTACAAAAAATAAAATTTCTGAAATGCCACAAGAAAGGAGCATATAAATAACTTTGCGGATATTATTATAAGCAATTCTTCCTTCCTCTACCCCAGATACAATAGAGTTAAATTTATCATCTGCGATAATAAGTGATCCTACTTCTTTTGCTACTTCTGTACCACTTCCCATGGCAATTCCTATATTCGCACATTTCATTGCGGGGGCATCATTGACTCCATCACCTGTTACTGCCACAAATTCTCCTTGTCTTTGAAATGATTCGACGATGGCTAATTTTTGTACTGGTGTGACTCTAGAAAAAATGGAAATAGATTTGATAAAGGCATCACTAATTTCAAATCCTTGTTCTAAATGTTTTTGAAGTTCTTCTCCAGTTGTTAGTTCTTCTTCACTTACTAACAGTCCTAAATTTTTTCCAATTGCTTTGGCAGTAAGGGGATGATCTCCAGTAATCATGACAACTTTAATTCCAGCTTTTTTACATTCTTCAATTGCACTAGGTACTTCTGTTCTGATTGGATCAATAAAGCCAATTAATCCTAGAAAAGTTAGATTTGGTAAATCACTTTCATCATAATTTTCTTTTGCTACAAATTTATCTTTTATACCTTTGGCAAAAGCGATAACTCGGTATCCATGTGATGCTAGTTCTTCGTTTTGTTTTAGTATAATATTTTTATCTAATTTTTGATTTTTATTATCTATGTTCATATCTTTACAGAAAGGAAGAATAGTTTCTAACGATCCTTTTACAGTAACTTCTGTTTTATTGTCATTAGTGAAAAAAACTGCAGAATATTTTTTTTCTGATTCATAAGGTATTTCTCCAACAATAGAATATTCATTTCTTATACTTGGATTGATTCCTATTTTATAGCCTAAAGAAAGAAGGGCAACATCAATGGAATCTCCATGATGAATCCATTGATGATTTTCAGTATATAAAGATGCTTCATTATTTAAAATTCCCATTGTAATGAGATTGGTAGTTTCATCGTTATTATTACCAACATTGCCGTTTCCATTATAGCCTTGACCAGATATCATATGTGTTTTTCCATTTGGTAATAAAATAATTTTCGCTGTTTGTTCATTTAATGTTAAAGTACCAGTTTTATCAGTAGCAATTACTGTACAACTTCCAAGTCCTTCTACTGCATTTAATTTTCTTACAATGATATTTTTTTTAAGCATTTTATTTGCTGCAATTGAAAGTGCGATTGTGAGGGAAACTGGGAGTCCTTCAGGAATAGCTGAAATAGATAAAGCAACTACTGTGAAGAAGATTTCTCTAGGAGCCATTCCTGTTAAATAAAGTATAAAGGTAATAATTATTGCGATAATTACGATTAAAATACTAATTTGCTTTGTAAACTGTTCCATACGTATTACAAGTGGAGTTTTAGAAGACTCATTACTATTTACACTATGAGCAATTTTCCCAAGTTCAGTATTTGTTCCTGTTGCAACAACAATACCTGTTCCTCTACCACTAAGTACTGTAGAGCCTGCAAAGCCCATATTGGATTGATCATGTGCTTCTACATCGTTTGGTAAAACGTCTGTTTGTTTACTAGCTGCGATGGATTCTCCTGTTAAGAATGCTTCATCTATGCTTAGGTTTGCAGTATGTGTAAAGCGTATGTCAGCTCCTATTTTATCACCTGATTCTAAATGGACGATATCTCCTAATACAAGTTCTTCTGAATCTATTTCCATCATTTGATTGTTTCTAATTATTTTTGCTTTTATTTTCATCATATTTTGAAGAGAGGCAGCATTTTTTTCTGCTTTCCACTCTTGAAATGTTCCTACTACTGCATCCATTAGAATAACAAATAAAATAAATAATGCATCAATATACTCTTTAGCAAATATAGAAATAATTCCAGTAACAATTAGAATAAAAACTAAGGGATTTAAAAATTGTTCAAAAAAGATATTTAGAATTGACTTCTTTTTTGTTTTAGGAAGTTCATTTTTTCCATATTCTAAAAGACGTTTCTGAGCTTCTAACGTGTTTAATCCTTCCTTTTTAGTATTGAGTTCTATTTCTATATCTTCCCATTTTTTTAAATGCCATTTTTGATTCATTTTTTTCACCTCTATTTTATACCTTTTTATTATAACATGCAAAAATGCTTCATCGCAACTTAACAGCAAAAATATTACTTTTTTCTTAAAAATATTTTTCATAAATTGAAATATGATATAATGATAAAGGTGAGTCTATGGAGAAGAAAGCAGTTGTATTATCAGGTGGTGGCTCAAGAGGAGCATATCAAGTAGGAGTATGGAAAGCACTTAGAAAATTGCACTATCGCTATAAAATTGTGACAGGAACTTCCGTTGGGGCATTAAATGGTACTTTGATGGTTCAAAATGATTATTTTAAATGTTTAAAACTATGGAAAAATATAGCATTTGATCAATTATTTATAGAAAAGTTTCCTAAAAATGTAAATGGAATTATAGGTAAAACAAAAGTATATCGTAAATATGCTTTTAGTTTTATTAAAAGTGGTGGAATCAATACGAGCCGTTTTGAAGAACTTATTTATAAATTATATAATCCTTTTCGTTTTTTCTATTCAAATGTTGATTTTGGTGTAGTAACTTACAATGTAACTTCTAGAAAAGCAATTGAAATTACAAAAAATGAGATGACAGAAAGTGAAGTACCTCTTTATATTATCGCTTCAGCTTCTCCATATCCTGCATTTCCAATGAAGAAAATAGCTGGAGAAAATTATGTAGATGGTGGCTACTCAGATTATATTCCGATTGATTTAGCCATTAAGATGGGGGCTACAGAGATTGTTGCAGTGGATTTAAATGCAGTAGGAAAAAAAAGAAAGGTAGATACATCGGGTATTGATATAAAAATAATATCTTCTAAAAATCAGATTGCATCATTCTTAGTATTTGATAAAAACTTATCTAGAAAAGCAATAAAATATGGTTATAATGATACCATGAAAGCATTTGGAAAGTTAGAAGGAAATTTATTTACTTTTTATTTAAATGAGTTATCTAATGAATATCGAAAGAATAGTGAGAAGATAAAAGAAGCACTTGAAAAAAGATTACTTCCAATAGAACACAGTTTATTAGAACAATTATTAAGACTATCTGTTTTTCATAGATTATTAGAGGATAAGACAGGAGAAAAACGAAAAAAATTTTTTGATGATATTATTGAATTGATTGGAAAAAGTTTAAAAGTAGACGATACAAAAATATATCATGTAAAAGATTTTTTGAAAGAAAGCTTGCGAAATTTATCTAATGTAGATGTACTAAATATTAAAATAATTGAAGAAAAAATAAAGATAAAAAAGGTACGTTCTTTATTTGGAACATCTACAATTATGCGATATTTATATGACAAAATTAAGACAATTCCGAAGAATAAAAAACAAAGGAATGATTACTCTAGGTGTGCTATTTTGTTTCCAAAAGAGTTTATAGCAGTAGTATATTTAATTATATTAAATGAAGAATATGAAATTATACAACTTTTTTAGTGTAAAGAGTTTTGGGGATTTTTAGTAAAAAAACTAGAAATTCCTTTTTTATAGTTTAATGAAAGTATTGGCCAATAGAAGGAGTAAATAATTTATTTTTGTATGTAGGAATAAAAGTTTTATAACGGTCAAAAATATCAAAGTTTAAATGTTCAATAGAAATGTGTTTTATTTCTGTAGAATTAAAGTTAGTAAGACATAAGTGTTTAATATTTTGTTTATTGATAAAAGCAAGACGTAATCTGATTATTTTCCTAAGCATGTTATAAGAATAACCTTTCGGTCTAGAAGAAGTCAAAGCAGCAATGTTATGTGATATTTGAGATTCCATAGGATAGCTCATTCTGTATTGATAAAGTCTTCTGATATCGTTCCGATTAGAAATAATATAATCGTATTTTTTATTGATAGTATCTTCACGTTTAGGGTGTTCAGATTTGATAAAATCAACTAATTGATTAAATGCCCTTTTATTGTTATTTAAAATATATCCTAATAGGTATTTTTCATAATCTGAATTCATAGATAAATGATGAAGTGCCTGCTTAAAATGGAATTTATCTAAACAATAATAAACTTGTGTAGTAGATTCAAATTTATAATACTGTGGTAAAGATTTAATCCATTTAGCTCCATCACCTATAACAAAAACTCTTTTAATTTTAGAAGTATTATAAACAGTAAAGATATAATCAAGAGACTGAGTAACAATATTATCACAATCAGAAGCAAAGACTTTTTTATGTAAAAGAGTTCTACGTTTGGTTCCAGAAAACCCATCAAAAACAACAATACTTTTAACCATAACTTTTTTTGTATGAGAGTTTTTAGAATGTTTAGAGCCATCTTCTTTAGATTGGGTAGCAACCCATTTTTCATCAGCAAGAATATAAAGTTCTTCAGGAGTATCAAGAGGATTTAAAGAAGCTTCTGCAATATTAGAAGTTAAAATAATATTACGAGCAGATTGTCGACTTAAAAAAGAAGGCTTAGAGGAAAGAGATACACGATTACCAATAAACTCATTAATTTCTCTACAGGCAAGAGAGATAGAACCTTCAGCAGCCTTGGAAATGACAAGAGAACAAATATAAGGATCAAAGTATTGATATTTTTATAGACTAAGTTGTCTGTCGACATAACAGAAAGAAGAATCATCCAGTTTACTTTTAAAGAAATGTCTAGAATAAGTAATTTCACCAAAAATAGTAAGAATAGTTCTAGCACGATAATCTTTGATATGATACTTACATTTGCGTTCATTGGAGATAGTATAATTGTAATCAAGAGCTTCAAGATAGGCTTTAATAGATAAAGTAATCGCTTTAGTAAAAATAGAGTCAAAGCTTTGAATGACATTGATATAGTTAAAAACATCATCATAAGAATTGATAGTAATATTAGAAGTAGCTCCTTAAATGTTTTATAACAACTACATTTTAACAAAAGGTCTTCCTTTTTTGTACTCCATCCCCATACTATTTTACACTATCTTTTCTTTTGATATTTTGACAAATAAATTATCATAGTGTTATAATATATGGCATATTGGGGGGAAATAAATATGAAAAATTTAGGATTAGGTAAAGTAAAAACATCAACTGTAGATACCTTTACAACAGATGGAGGGATAAAGGTGCGGGCTTTTATAAACCCAGCACTTCGTAAAATATTAAGATTAGCTACGAAAAGAACAGTTTTTTTAGAATCTTATCCAAAATTAAATCCAAATGAACCTTATATTTTTGCATCAACTCACTCATTTGATGAAGATATTATAGCAGCTTTGTCTATTATTGATCGTAATGCTTATGTTCTTATAGGAACAACAGATCAAATCGATTATAATCCACAAATGTATGCTGCTTGGTTAAATGGTATGATTTATGTAGATAGATTAGACTCAGAAAGTAGAAAAGAATCAGTAAAGAAAATGGAACGAGTTTTAAATAGTGGAACGAGTGTATTGTTATTTCCAGAAGGTGGCTGGAATAATACTGAAAATTTACTTATCCAACCATTGTTTGCTGGTCCATATATTTTGGCTCAAAAAAGCAAAGCAAAAGTAGTTCCAATTGCTTCTTTTAATGAACCAGGATCAAACGATATATTTATCAAAGTAGGAGAACCAATGGATATTGGATTAAAGGAGAAAAAAGAAGCACTTAGTGAATTAAGAGATGCATTAGCAACAATGATGTTTGAACATATTGAAAATCATTCAACACCAATTGTAAGAAGTGAATTAGGAGAAAATCAACATTTAACTTTTATGGAAATGAGAAAAAATGAGTATATGAGGGTAAAATGGACAAGAGATGTTTGGGATGAAGAATTGGCTTTTTATCATGACAAAGAAAAACCTCTACCAATTAAAATCCGTGAAAGTTTTGATAAAGTAGTAATTACAAGAGAGAATGCTTATATTATGGCACCTATTATAGAAAGAAGATTAGAAGATCAAGAATATGATTTTAAAACATATATGAAAAAAAATTGGAGACAATGATAAATATAATTATCATTGTTTTTTTAAAATTTTATGGTATGATAAAAATAATAGAGGTGAAATTTATGTCATTAGAATTTGAATTACCATTATTTTCTTTTATTTTTATTCTTATTTTAATATTTGTTTATTTTTCTAAACCCAAAATAGGTTTAAAAGAAAATAAATGTTTTGAAATTATTTTAATAGCTTCAGTAATTGAAATATTATTAGATACAATTATTCATTTTATTTGTGCATTGCATGATTTTAGCATAATAGTACAAACTTATTATCCATTACTTAATTTTCTTAATAAAGTTTTAATTATTTTATTTATTATTATATTTTTATCACTTTTATGCTATACACTAATTATTAGTTATGAGGAAATAAGAAAAAATACTAAAAAAATAATTATTGGTTGTTTAGTAATTTTAGGATTTTCTATGTTTCTATTATTATTTACAAATGTTACCTTAATAGAAGTTGGAAATGTTACAAATGTAAAAGGTTCTACAACAGCATTTGGATATTTAATGGTTGCTATTATGTTAATTTCTTCTTTGTTAATCGCTCTTAAAAATATTAAGAAGATAGATCAAAGATATTTTCCTATTTTTTGTATTATCTTTTTATTAGGTTTTTTATATGTGATTACAATTATTTTTCCAGGAATTATAATATATGATATTGTATTATCTCTTCTTTGTTATATTATGTATTTTACGATTGAAAATCCGGATTTACAAATGCTTAATGAGTTTAGACAAGCTAAAAAATATGCTGATAATCTAAATATGCAAAAGGCAGAGTTTTTGTTTGATATGGCTAGTGAAATAAAAGAGCCAATTAGAACAATAAATCTAATTAGCAAAAAAACTGTTATGGAAAATGATATAGATATTATAAAAAAAAATGTAAATGAAATTAAATATTCTTCTAATAATTTATTAGAACTTGTAAATAAGGTATTAGATATTAGTAATATAGAATTTAGAAAAGTAAGTGTAAGAGAAAGTAAGTATAATATCGATTATTTATTTAAAGAGATTGATTCACAAATGAATATAAAATTAAAAGATAGTGTAGTAAATTTTCATCTTAAATATGATAATAGTATACCAAAAGAATTATATGGAGATTCTATAAGAATTAGACAAATTATCAATACATTATTAGAGAATTCTATAAAGTATACGAAAGAAGGTTTTATTGAATTAAATGTGAATTTTGTTGTGAAATATGATATATGCCGCCTAATTATAACTGTAGAAGATTCAGGAATAGGAATAAGACAGGAGAAAATAGAGCATTTATTTGAAAAACAAGAAGAAGAAATTGTAAATATAGAAAACTCAAAAATGAATTTACGATTAGTTAAAACGTTGCTAGATTTAATAGGTGGAACTATTGCTATCAATAGTGAATTAAATCATGGTACTAAATTTACACTTGTAATTGACCAAAAAATTGTTCAGGAGAAAAAAAGTAAAACAATAGAAATAGCTGAAAAGTATGAGCAATTATATGAAAAAAAACGAAAAATTTTATTAGTTGTTAAAGATAATAATTTAGAAGTAAAATTCAAAAAAGTGTTAAAAAAAGAGAATATTGATGTTAGTACTGTAATAGGAGGGCAAGCTTGTTTAGAACAAGTAAGAAATGGCAATGTTTTTGATTTAATTATTATAGAAGATGAGTTAGAAAAATTATCTAGTGAAGCTACATTACTAAAATTAAAACAAATAGAAGGATTTCAGGTACCCGTTGTTTTGCTTACTCGTAAGGTGGGAATACTTTCCAAAAAAGAATATATGGAAAAAGGATTTACAGATGTGTATATTGTTCCTTTATCAAAAGGAAATATAAAAGAAATAATTGATGATTATTGTTAATAAGGAATAAATAGAATTAAAACTAGATTTTTCAGTAAAACGAAAAATCTTTTTATTCTTTAAGGAAATTTAAAATGACGATTACATATATATTTTTTTCACATTGTAAAAGATATAAAAACATAGTATAATAAGGAAAATGAGGTGAATTTATGGAAAAGAAAAATATTTTAACAGGAATTAGACCAACTGGAAGATTACATTTGGGTCATTATTTTGGAGCAACTTCTAATTGGGTAAAATTACAAGAAGAATATAATTCATATTTTGAAATAGCGGATGTTCAAGCTTTAACTGATAATTTTAATAATCCTGAAAAAGTAAGAATAAATGTACGAGAAATAGCCATTGACCTATTATCGATTGGAATTGATCCAAATAAAGCTACTATTTTTGTACAATCAACAATACCAGAAATAGCAGAACTTACTGTTTATTATTCCAATTTAGTAACAATGTCAAGGCTTTATCGTAATCCAACGGTGAAAACAGAAATAAAACAGAAAAAAGCATTATTTGGAAATAGTGGAGAAAGTGTAACATATGGATTTGTAGGTTATCCAGTTAGTCAAGCAGCAGATATTACAGCTTTTGATGGTGCTTTAATACCTGTTGGAGAAGATCAATTACCTCTTGTTGAACAAACTCGTGAAATTGTTCATAAATTCAATAGTATATATGGTGAAACATTAACTGTTCCAGAACATTATTTAAGTAAAACACCTAGAATTAAAGGGTTAGATGGAAATGAAAAAATGGGAAAAAGTTTAGGAAACGCCATTTATTTAGCGGACTCAGAAGAAGAAATTAGTAAAAAGATAATGAGTGCAGTTACGGATCCTAATAAGATTAGAAAAGATGATCCAGCTAATCCAGATATTTGTATGGTTTATTATTATCATAATGTAGTTAAAAACCCAAACGTAGAGACCGTATGTATGGAGTGTAAAAATGGAAGTCGTGGTTGTGTAGCTTGTAAAAAAGAACTAATTAGTTCCATGATGGAATTTTTAAAACCAATACAAGAAAAACGTCATTATTATGAAGAGCATCCTAAAGAAGTGGATAAGATTTTATTAAATGGAAGTAGAGTAGCTAGAAAACAAGCAAAAGAAGTAATGAAACGGGTAAAGAAAAGTATGAAAATAGATTATTTTGAAGAGGAAATATAGTTATTTCTTCTTTTTCTATGAAAATCTGCACAAAAAAATATACAGATTTACAAAATCTGTAATTATCCTATCTTAATCATAGAAAAATGGTATCTTATACTTGAGGAGATATATATGCAAGATTATTTAAATCATATTTTTGATGAAGTGGATCCTAATATCCATTTAGATGAAGAACAAAAACAAGTAGTTGTAGAGGATGGAGATATGTTAGTTATAGCTGGAGCAGGAAGTGGAAAGACAACAACAATGGTAGCAAAAGTAAAATATTTAATAGAAGTAAAAAAAGTAAATCCAGAAGATATATTGATGATATCTTATACAAATAAGGCAACAGAAGAGTTAATAGATAGAATTAAAAAGGATTTTCATTTACCAATTGATATTTTAACATTCCACAAATTAGGATTAAAAATGATAAAAAAATATAAAAATATATCTATTAGTACAGATAATTATTTATTTTTAGAAAAAGTAATCAAACAAATGAGGAAAACTAATAAATGGAGATTTCAGTTTTATGCCAGAAAGTATTGTAAGAGAAAAGATATTTCCAAATTAGTATTACTTTCAGAAAATTTTATTAAAAATTATAAAATGAAAGGAAAACCGAATATAGATGATATGATGCTGTCTAAATTTTGGAAATTCTTTTTTAAAACATTGATAGAAGAATATGAAGAATATATGAAAAAGCAAGATAAAATTGATTTTGAAGATATGGTTTTAGAAGCTACCACTTTAATAAAAGAAGGAAAAGTAGAATTTTCTTATCGTTATGTGATTGTAGATGAATATCAAGATATTTCTATGGACCGTTTTTTATTATTACAAGCTTTAAAAGAAAAATTTTTTTATCATTTAATTGTTGTAGGAGATGATTGGCAATCTATATTTGGTTTTTCAGGCTCAGAAATAAAATTATTTACAAGTTTTAGTCATTATTTCCCTAATTCAAATATGTTAAAGATTACTAGTACTTATCGTAATAGTCAAGAGCTTATTGATATAGCAGGAAAATTTGTAATGAAAAATCAGTTGCAAATAAAAAAGCAATTACGGTCATCAAAACATTTGGATTATCCTATTATTTTCGTACCTTATCGAAGGAAAAATAATAAAAAATTATTTGAAATATTAGAATATATATCTACGTTAAGAGACTTTTCCACAGTATTTTTATTAGGAAGATATCATAAAGATTTTAACATATCTGACTATTCATTTTTAAGTCAAAAAGAAAATAAGATATTTTGTCCCCAATTTCCTAATTTAAATATAGAATTTTTAACAGTACATAGTTCAAAAGGATTAGGAGCAGATGAAGTAATTTTATTAAATGTAAACAGTGGTACTTATGGATTTCCAACAAATAAAAAAACAGATTCAATTTTGAAAACAGTAGAATCTATTGACGTATCTTATCCTTATGCAGAAGAAAGAAGGTTATTTTATGTAGCTTTAACTAGAACAAAGAATCATGTCTTTATTTTATATTCTAAAAATAGTGGTTCGCCATTTGTAAAAGAATTAAAAAATGATTATAAGGATAAATTATTATTTTTTTGATTTTTTCATATTTTATTGACATTTCTCATAAATTGTAATAATATGAATATATGAACAATCATTCATATGAGGTGAGAAAATGGATCAAGAAATATTAGAAGAACTAGGAGAATTTTATAAGATTATAGGTGATACAACTAGATTACGCATTTTAGAACTTTTACAAAAAGATGAATTAAACGTAAGTGAGATATCATCTAAATTAGACATGACTGCTTCAGCAATCTCTCATCAATTGCAAGTACTTCGTTATCATGATTTGGTAAAGACAAGAAGAAATGGAAAAGAAATATATTATTCATTAAAAGATGAACATATCAATGTTATCTTTAAATATGGTTTAGAACATATTTTAGAAAGGAAAGGGTTATGAAAAAAATAAATTTAGAAGAGTGTAAAATAATAGGGGGAATTATATTATTTCTATTAGGATTAATTTTAAAAAATATTACCTTATTGTCTAATATCTTATTTATTTTAAGTTATATAATTATAGGATATGAAGTAGTAATAGAATCTGTAAAACATATTGTCAAAGGAAAGTTATTTGATGAGAGTTTTTTAATGACTCTTGCTACACTAGGAGCATTTTGTGTAGGAGAAATAACAGAAGCAGTTATTGTTATGCTACTTTTCCAAATTGGAGAGTTTTTGCAAGATAGGGCTATTTCCAAATCCAAAAAATCAATTTCTAATTTGATGGAGTTAAAGAGTGAGACTGCATTAGTTAGACGTGGAATAGAAGAATTAGTAGTATCGTTGAAAGATGTACAAATAGGAGAATTAGTTATTGTAAAAGCAGGAGAGAAAATTCCGTTAGATGGAGTTGTTGTTGAAGGAGAAACATATCTTGACACAAAGGCCTTAACTGGCGAGAACATTCCAGTTAATGTGAAAGTAGGAGATAATATTTTAAGTGGTTCAATCAATTTTGATAGCCCTATTGTAATGAAGGTGCTCAAAAGTGAAGCAGAATCCACTGTTACTAAAATATTGGAACTTATTATGAATGCAAGTGATAAGAAGACAAAGACAGAAAAATTTATGACAAGATTTTCTAAAATTTATACTCCTGTTGTCGTTCTATCAGCTCTTTTAATTGCTATTATTCCATCTATTTTATTCGGTAATATTAGCATTTGGATTTATAGAGCTATTATCTTTTTAGTGCTTTCTTGTCCTTGTGCTTTAGTGATATCAATTCCTTTGGGTTTCTTTTATGGAATCGGACAGTGTTCTTCTATTGGGATGTTAGTAAAAGGAAGTACAGAGTTAGAACTTCTTGGAAAAGTAAAATCAATTGCTTTTGATAAAACTGGAACACTTACAGAAGGAGTGTTTGAAGTAACTGAAGTGAATACAACAATGGAAAAAGAGCTATTTTTAGATTATGTTTTTGCAGTAGAGCAATATTCTAATCATCCTATTGCGCATTCTATTTTAAAATTTAAAACGACATTTTCAGATCCTAAGGCAGAAGGAGTAAGAGAAATTCCAGGAAGAGGAATAACAGGCGTGTTACATGGAAAAAATGTTTTGATTGGTAATTATCAGTTATTTGAAGAATCAAAAATTACTGCTCCAAAAGTAGAGGCAATAGGGACAGTTTTATATGTTGCACTTGATAATGATTATGTTGGTTATATTGTTATTTCGGATGTTATAAAAGAAAATGCAAAAGAAATGATAAAAAATCTTAGAAAAGAACATGTTGACTATTTAGTAATGATTTCAGGTGATCGAAAGGAGACTGTGTCTGCAATATCATCAAAACTTACTTTAGATGATTGTTATAGTGAATTATTACCAACCGACAAAGTATCTGTAATGGAAAACCTTTTAAAAGAAAAACAAAGGCCTTTTGCCTTTGTTGGAGATGGTATGAATGATGCACCAGTTTTAGCCCTTTCTGATCTTGGTATTTCTATGGGAGGTATTGGAAGCGATGCAGCTATTGAAGCAAGTGATATTGTTATTATGAATGATGATTTATCAGTACTTTCAAGAGGTATTAAAATTGCTAGAAAGTCGCTTTCTATTATCAGGTTTAATATTACTATGGCAATTAGTGTAAAAGTATTTGTATTATTTTTAGGAATTTTTGGAATATCATCTATTTGGTTTGCTATTTTTGCAGATGTTGGTGTAACATTACTTGCTATTTTAAATTCTCTTCGTATTTCTTCTAGAAAAATAGTTTAGAGAGACTTAACAAAAAAAATATAAATGCACTAATCCATGAAAAATCATATTTAAAATTAGAAATTTTATTTCCAATCCATAAACCAAATGTGAGAAAGAATATATTTAAGAAAAAAGAAAATGATAAAAGTAATGGAATATTTGTGTTAGAAAGTCCAATACTAAAGCCAGATAAAATAGAATCAAATGAAAGAGCAATACCTAGAAGAAGTGCTTCTTTTGAGGAGAGTGTATTAGAAGAATCTATATCGGCTTTTAGTTCATCAAAATAAATTGCTACTACAATATGTGTTTGTTTAAATTTAAGAGATAGTTTTTTCTCTTTTTTCTTTCCTTTGGAAAATAAAAAGTGTAGTAAATTAGATATTCCAAGTAAAAATAATAGTATTGCTGATACAATATTGCTGAAAAGACTAGGAAGAAATGAACTTATTTTGGATGCAAAGATAAGAGAAATTGCTAAAAATAAAGTACTGATAAAACTAAGAATTATAATAGAATATTTTGGAATTTTTATTTTATTTGCTCCATAAGCAATGCTTGTCATAAATGAATCTAATACTAAGATAAAAGGAAATAAAATAGCTACTAGCATAATACCACCTACATTATTATTAAATGAAGTAATAATATTTTTGAAAGTGCGAAAACCTAGGAATAGTTGTTTTATTTATTTTATATACTGTATAAGAGGAGATACATATGAATAATATAAAATTAGTAATCAAAGGATTTATTGTTGGACTTGGTAAAATTGTACCAGGAGTAAGTGGAGGAATGCTTGCCATTTTACTTGGAGTATATGAAGATTCGATTGAAGCCATTTCACATTTTTTTAGTAATTGGAAAAAAAATAGTATTTTTTTAGGTATGCTTGGTGTTGGTATTTTATTATCAATTGTTTTAATGAGTAATTTTATTGATTTTTCATTAGAACATTATTATTTACCAACAATGTTATTATTTATTGGGCTTATGTTAGGTAGTTTCTCTTCTTTAAAAAGAGAAATAGAAGGAACTAATTGTAAAAAGTATCTTTTTCATTTAATCATTCCTTTTCTTTTAATGCTCTTATTACAATGTAGTAAGACGAATAATGTTTTTATTTATGATGGAAGTTTAAAAAGTATTTTTTTCCTTTTTCTATTTGGTGTAATAGATGCTGTAACAATGGTTGTACCAGGAGTAAGTGGAACAGCAATTTTGATGTTGTTTGGTTTTTATGATATGTTTTTAGAGACTATTGCACATTTATTTGATTTTGAAATGTTTAATGCTACGTTAAATATATTATTGCCTTTTGGATTGGGTATTTTAATTGGACTATTACTTACGATTAAATTGGTATCTTATTTATTAAAATACCATTCTATTTCTTTTCATTATATTATTATTTCTTTCTTTTTATCTTCTGTCTTTTTACTCTTATTACAAACTTTGAAACAAAACTATACTGTTTCAACACTTATGATTAGTTTTTTTCTATTTATTATAGGCTATTTTGTTTCAAAATGCTTTGATAGTTATTATAAAGAGTAAAAATGGTGTTATAATAAAAATGGTGGTACTATGAAAGAAATATATCAAGATTTAAATTTATTTTATTCTAATAAAAGTGATGGCAATATGTCTAAAAAATATGGAGAAGAAGCTGATAATAATAGAAAAAAGTTTATTCAAAAATTAGGTTATCCTCTCAATCGTTTTTTGCTTATGCAACCAGATAATGGAGATAATATTGTAGAATTAAAAGAAGATATTATTGAAGAGCCAGATTTATATTATAAAATGATTGAAGCAGATGCAATTATTTGTAAAAATAGAAATGTTTATTTGTACTTAAATTTTGCAGATTGTATTCCATTTGTAATATATGATCAAAAACAACATATTTTTGCTTTTGCACATCTAGGTTGGAGAAGTACTTATTTAAATCTTCATCAAAAGTTATTGACTATATTTAAGGAGAGATATCATTCTAAAGTGGAAGATTTAATTGTTTATATTGGTCCATCTATTAAGAAGGAAAGCTATTTATTGGAAACTCCAAAACAAAAAGAAGAAGATGTGTGGAAGTCATATATCACTTATGTAAAAGATGATTTATATATGATTGATTTATGTGGATATGTAAAAGATTATTTTTATAATAATGGTTTGAAAAAAATATTTATCGTTCCTATTGATACAGGGAGTGATATGAATTATTTTTCACATTATAGAGCAAGTCATAATGAAGAGATAGAAGGTAGGTTCTTTTTCGGAGTAGGAATGAAGGAGGAATAAAAGAACTTCTTTTTTTATATAATGTTATAGAGGTGTATAAATATGGATAAAAAGTTACCAAAAGTATTTGCGAATAAGATTGAAAAAACAATGACTAATAATGAGAAGGTATATGTTGCCAGTAGAGAAGAGATAGTAGAAGAAAAAAGGGAATCTAAAATAGATAGATTAGATTTAAGAGGAATGAATGTAAATCAAAAAATTAAATCTATTTTTAATTCAAAAAATTATATTTATAAAGCAAATGTTGTAATTACCCGTGATGGTGTGAAAGAAAAAAAGAAAGTGATTGGAAAAAATGGAAATAATTTGATTACTATTGATAATGAAATTATTGAAATTAATGATATAGAAGATATAGAATTAAGCGATTAGTAAGTATATGAAAGGATTAGCATAAACTAGTCTTTTTTGATATACTAGGAATTTGCTATAAAGAGATAGCGAACACAGTAAAAAAGAAACTAATAGGACAGGTGTTAATGATAAAATAAGAATGTACAAAAAAGGGAATATAAGAATGTACAATA
>CANSDD010000015.1 GCA_947645535.1 uncultured Mycoplasmatota bacterium | reverse complement strand
ATAACATCAACTGACCACAATACATCAACGTATATTCTTTTCCTTAGCTCCTTACATAATTTTTGATTTGTTCTTCATTGTCATATTTCCCTACTGTACTTACAAAATATCCAGTAATCCATAAGTAGCCTCCCCACAATTTCTTCGTAACATATGAACACAATCTAAATATCTCTTTTGCTGTTATACTTTTTATCGTTCTTCCTATCTCCATGAGAAACAATCTAGAAATTGATTGTCTCAAAAAATGCATATGATTTTCATCAGTTTCTATTTCTACTATACTATAGTTTCTATTTTTCGACAACGAAAAAATAAAATTATGTCACAAGTTAGTCTTTATTATTTTTTTATACACTAATATTGCTTGTTCTAAAATATCGTACATGTTCATTAACTATTTTAGAATAAATATTATCTTTTCAAATATACTTTCATTAGGAGTGATTTGTTTGTTTGATTTATTAAAAAAATGGTTAAAAGATCTTCACATTTTTACAGCTGCCTACTCTAATAATGTTTTTCCCGATCCACTTTCTAAAGAGGAAGAAGATGAATGTGTAGAAAAAGCTAGATTAGGAGATAATGAAGCTCGTAATAAACTTATTGAACATAATCTTAGGCTAGTTGCTCATATTGTCAAAAAATATGACCACAGAAATGAAGATATGGATGATTTAATTAGCATAGGTACGATTGGACTTATTAAAGGCATTGACAGTTATTCTTACAAACATGGCACAAGAATTACTACCTATTGTGCAAGATGTATTGAAAATGAAATATTAATGCATTTTAGAGCAGATAAAAAGAATAACAAAAATATTAGTATTAATGATTCAATTGGATTTGATAAAGACGGAAACGAAATAACTTTTCTAGATATTTTAAATACTCCAAAACCAGATTTTGCACTTGATTTACATTTAAAAAATAATTTAACATTATTAAAAAAATATTTTAATGTTTTAACACCTAGAGAAAAAGAAATTGTTGAAAAACGTTATGGATTAGAAAATAAGCAACCTTTGACACAAAAAGAAATAGCTAAAACACTTAATATATCTAGAAGTTATGTATCTAGAATTGAAAAAAGAGCACTTGGTAAAATGCTTCATGAATTTATAAAAAATAATAATAATTAAATAAGATTATCAATATCATTTAATCCATAAATAAATAATACTTCTCTAATTTCTTTATGATTCTCTAAATATTCTGAAAAAGAAGATTGATAAAGATTTGTATCAATTACATGCACTTTATAATAATGGTTTGTTAAAAAAGGAATAATTGCATTTGCACTTTCGTCTTTTAAAATAAGTATCTCTCCTTCGGCTTCTTTATTTGTAATAGTTAAAAGAGGTACTTCTCCCAAAAAATAATAATACATATATTCATCATTTAAGGCATTCTCAAAATAAAATGAATCTATAATATTCCCTTCATATTCTATCTCTAATACTGGCTCTATCCTAGGTACAAATTTGACAATTGTATCTTTTTTTGAATTAAAATTATGTACTTTTCTAATTAAATTTCCACTAAAATCATTTGTTACTTTTAAAATATCAAAGTCAGTAATAAAATAACTTTCTAATAATGATGATGATGCATACTCTAAATATACATTATAAGCTCCATAACTTGTCAAATGAGAATCTGTATGATAATACATTTCATATTCTTTATTTCCTTCTTTTAATGTATTAACAACATCAATTGTATTAAATGTAATCTTACGATAAATATCTTTTATATCTTCATATTCATCATAAATAGGTGTATTTTCTTTCAGATTAGGATTTATAGTAATATGACTTGGTATTAAAATAAGTGACATATTTAAACTATTATGCTCTTTATAAAATTGATTTAAATATTTTACAAATTCATCCGAATATTCTATTTTCTTAGTTTTTTCAAATAAATAATCATTGTTTCCAATATAAACATTATTCTTTTCATAAATACCCAATTTTGTATTCAAATAAGTTTCTAATTCCAAAAAAGTATTTCGATATAAAAATTGATCTTGATAAAATTGTTCTATTCCTGCTACTGTTTCCCTTGAAAAAAAATGCATATTTGGTCTGTTTGCTAATAATCTATCCTCTTCCTTTGAATATTCTTTTTCTTTAGAAGTAATGAACATTATACCAAATATTATTAGTACTATCATAAATAAGATTACAAATATAAAATCTAATTTTTTCATATTACACCTCAAATCCAAAACAACCAAATATATAACTATTTGATACTAAATAAATGAAACAAACAAATAATAATATAAAATAACAAATATCTCTAAACAAATGAAATAGTGATTTTTTCTCTATCTTATTTACAATCCATTTTATCACTCCTAAACTAATAAAAATTGAAACCAATAAAATAATAAAATAAGAGCGGAAATAATATCCTGTTTCAATTGTTATAAAAGGAAGATGAAAAATATCAAATAATCCAGTAAATGTTTGTCTTATTCCTTCCATAGATGGTCTTACTAAAAAGACGAAAGATAAAAAAAACCAAAGATGTCCAAAAAAATAAGACTTTTTTATAAAAATTTTTTCTAATGCTATACCAATTCCTATTCCTAAAATCCATAATAAAATATTGACATTGATTCCATAAGTAAGTGAAATAAGAAATAATAATAAAATAGATTTTACAACATAAGGTAATCTTAATTTTGATACCATGTTTATATATATTTTCTTTATACTTATTTGAAAATAATTAAATAAATCTTTTAGTTGATAAAAGCTAAACGGGTAATCGAATTCTTTCGAAAAAGTAAATCCTAGCATAAGACTAAGTCCAATTGTCATATGAGAATAACTAATAAAAAATAGTATAATAATTAACATTGTTGTAAGTAATAAAAGCCATGAAGATAAAATAGATATTGGACTGATTAACAAAGCTTCCCTTAAAACTGATAAACTTCCTACTAATAACACTTGTTCAAATACTCCTCTTAAAAAGTTGAAAAAACCTTCTGTTATTACTGTTTTAGAAATTGTTCTTCCTTTTAAATCTTCTTCCATATCAAAATAAGATACAATGGGCCCTAAAAGTAATTTTGGGAAAAATGAAGAATAAGTAAAATAATCAAGTATAATCGGTAATTTTTTATTTTGTTTAGTAAATTCTCTTAATGATACAATATTTTGCAATAAAATAATGCCATAACAAATAGGATAAGATATACCATAGCTTGTTTTAACTTCTCGTATAAACAGAAACCAAATAAATATTAAAATACCAATCACCCAATATGATATTTTTTTCTTAGAAATCTTTTTTGGTAAATTAGATATTAAAAACATCCCAAAATATGTAATTATGCTTATGAGTAGAAAATACCAAATAAATGAATTTCTTCCAAATATGATAAAAAATAAACTTCCAAGTAAAATCCAATAATTTTGATATCTTTTAGGAATAAGATAATAAATTATATAAAATATAGGAAAGAAAAAACATAGAAATAAAATACTACATAATTTCATACTATTTCACCTACTTCTCTATTCATCATAACACACCCTTTATATTTGGTCAATAAATAGCAAAAACTTACAAATCAATTACAATTTGTAAGTTTTCTAATTAAATAATTTCATTTTTCATATTTGGATTTTTTAGTACTTCTACAAACTTATCTATTTCTTCTTTTGTGTTATAAAAATAAAAACTAGCACGACAAGTATTTTTTATTCCAATTTCATCTTTTAATATTTTAGAACAATGATTACCAGCTCTAACACAAATTCCATAATTATTTAAATAAATAGCTAAATCTTGTGCGAAAATATCTTTTATATTAAATGCAATAATACCACTTTTGGTATAATCATTATACACAATCATATTTGGTATTTCTGTAAATTTATTCAATGCATATTCTTTTAATTCTTGTTCTTTTTTTTCTATATTTTCTATTCCAATATTATTTAAATATTCAAGTACTTTTCCAAATCCAATCACACCTGCTATATTAGGAGTACCTGCTTCTAATAATGATGGTAAATCATCATACACTCTAGTGCCATCCTCTTGATAACTGGCATTCATACCTCCACCAAATATAATTGGTCTTGTATTTTTTAATAATTCTTCTTTTCCGTAAAGAACTCCAACTCCAGTAGGTCCACACATCTTATGAGCTGAAAAACTCAAAAAATCAGTATCTAATTCTTGTACATCTGTTTTTATATGTGGTACACTTTGAGCACCATCTACATTGACTAAAATTCCTCTTTCATGAGCATATTCTATAATTTCTTTTAATGGACGAATATCACCCACCACATTTGTAATATGAGCAATACTAATCACTTTTGTTTTATCTGTAATGCTATTCTTAACATTTTCCATTGTTACTTCTAAATGTTCATTTAACGGAATATAATTTACTTTTATTCCAACTTCCTCTTGTAATTCAAACCAAGGTAGTACATTTGACGCATGTTCACTTTTTGTAAGTAATACTTCATCATCTTTCTTTAAATGATATTTAAAATAGCCAAATATAATTTTATTTAAAGAATCTGTTGATCCACTTGTAAATATAATTTCTTTCGACTTTTCTGCATTGATAAAATTTTTAACTGATTCCCTTGCTTCTTCATACATTGCATCTACTTTTAGACTAATATCATAATCTCCTCTATGCGCATTCGCACTATATTCATTATAATATTCTGAAATAGCTTCTCCTAGTACTTTTGGTTTTAAGGTTGTAGCTCCATTATCAAAATAAATAATATTCTCTTTTAGCATATAAAAATCTTCTCGCTTCATAATTCACCTCCAATACTGGTTAATGATATTATTGACCTCTTCCTTCCTTTTATTAGAAAGTTCTAGATTAGAAAGTAGAAATCCTTTTACTAATAAATTAATTGACTCAGCCTCACTTAATCCTCTACTTTCTAAATAAAATAATTCTTCCTCTTTAAATTTTCCGATAAAAGCCGAATGATTTGCGATTACATCATATTCATCTATAAATAAATTTGGGTGAATACTACATTTTTGCTCGTTTAAGTTAACAATCCGATTATTTTGATTTAACACACAGCCTGTTTTACCATTTGGTACAAATCCTGATACATGGAAATCAATAGTACCATTTAATACAGTTACTCCATTCGTTTCTATCAAACTCTCTGAATTTTTTCCTTCATGATGAACAGTAATATCATATTTTTCTCTTACAGTAGAAATCGTTTTTAGCTTATAATCTATTTTCGAATTTTCTCCTTTTAAATAAATGGTATCTAATTCCTTTATTCCATTTATATAATAAAATTTTGCAATAGACAAGCTACTATTTGTATCTAAATCATAACGATACTGAATCTTCATTAAATTTCCTTTTCTAATTTCAAATATGTCAGCTTTGACACCTTCTGAAATGCGAATTAGTATATCTAATTTTAAGGCAGTATCATTTCGATATTCTATTTCTAATTTAGAATCTCCTATCATATCAATAACTAGTTTATTTACAATAAAATCTTCATTTTTTTCTAAAAAAGAAAGTTTTACTTTAGAACTAAGCTTTGTTTGCACAACAATATCATTTTCTATTATTATTTTATTCATGATGATTAGAAGCCTCCATTGCATGTGTCCCACTTTTTTTAAATTTATCATATCCAGAAGTTTCTATTTCCTCTACTAATGAAGAATCTCCGCTTTTTACAATAGAGCCATCAATCATAATATGTACATGAGTTGGTTTAATATATTCTAGTAATCTTTGATAATGAGTAATAATAAGTGCTGCTGGCGCTTCTTCTTCAAAATATTTCATAGCACTTGTTCCTACAATTTTTAAACTATCTACATCTAATCCTGAATCAATTTCATCTAAAATAACCATACTTGGTTTTAACATATACATTTGTAAAATTTCATTTTTCTTTCTTTCTCCACCGGAAAAACCTTGGTTAATATCTCTATGAATCATATCTTTATTCATTTCCAACATTTCTACTGTTGTATCTAATTTTTTAATAAACTTCATTAAATTAAAATTTTCATTTTCTTTTGCATTTAATGCACTTCTAAGAAAATCAGCATTTGTAACCCCTTCTATTTCTAGTGGCATTTGCATTCCTAAAAAAATACCTAATTTTGCTCTTTTATCTACAGATAAGTCATTAACTATTGTACCATCAAAAGTAATTGTTCCCTCTATAATATGATAACCAGGATAACCCATGATTACTTTTGATAATGTTGATTTTCCCGTTCCATTTGGTCCCATAATGGCATGTACTTCACCACTTTTTATTTCCAAATTAAAATCATGTAATATAATCTTTTTTTCAACTTCTACTGTTAAATGCTCTATTTTTAATATATGCATAATCAATCACCTACCACTATATTTTACCATTTATTTATTGTTTAGTAAATGAATATTACTTGTATAAATATGATAAAATAAAACATAATAATAATAGAATATTCGCAGATATTCACGAAAAAGAGTTTACTCTTTTTTTTCTTTTTATTATAATAAATATGGAGAGTGATAAATATGAATTGTATTTTTTGTAAAATTATCAATAAAGAAATACCTTCATATACAGTATATGAAGATGAAATTGTAAAAGTCTTTTTAGACATAAATCCAGATAGTAATGGACATTTACTAATTATTCCTAAGAAACATATATTAGACATTAGTGAAATGGATAACAATACTTGGAAGTCTATTCTAGAAATAACAAAGAAAATGAAAATATTATTAGAAGAAAAATTACATATTGATGGGCTTACACTCATTCAAAATAATGGTATAGTACAAGAAGTAAAACATTTTCATTTACACTTAAAACCATATTATAAAGAAGCACAAGCATTACTTCCTATAGAAGATGTTTATGAAAAAATAAAAGAGCACGAATAGTGTTCTTTTTAAAATATTACAGTATTAGGAACAACTTCTACATACGCAGTTTCTCCTGAACTTTTCTTATTAAAATCATCTACTTGTTTATAAATTCCATATCCACAAAGTGCTACTATAATAATTGTTCCTATAATTGCTAGTATTTCTTTCATTACATTCACTCCTTTTATTCTTTTGAAAAAAATTTATTTCTACTATAAATTTATTGTACACTAAATTTAGATAAATTAATCAATTTATTACAAAAAAAAATTTTTATTTACACTTTTTGAAAAATTTTTTCTTGTTCTAGCAATTTTGTTAATAGCATTTCTCTCTCCTTCTTCAACTGAGTCAATCTTTTACTTCGTATTTTAGTTTCTCTGTCTACAAGTTGAATCGACAATTCCTCTTCTTCTTTTAATAAAACATTTCTAAAATGAACTCCTAGTTTTTCCAATCTCATTTTCTGATTAATCGTTAATAATCTAATACCATTTTGATAATCTTCGATTGCCTGACCCATATCATAAAAATAATGATTACATTCTCCTTTTAAAGGTAGTCTGTTATTTTCTATATAAAATTGTTCTATTGAAAATACCATTTTCTCAGTAGCACTTGATAATGCTCCAATATTCTCTAACCTACTTTTTTGAGTTTCTGTAAGTGCTATTTTTCCATGTTTATAATCATTAATAGCTTTATACAATCTACTATTTTCTCTTGATGTTGGTAAGCATCCATAAATTCGATAATAATTTTCTAATTCAATAATATTTTTTTCTGTTTTAGATATTAACCTTTTTAAAAGGTAAAATAAATCAATTTGTGTATTTGTAAATTCAATTTTTTCAGCATAACAGTCACATAAAAACTGACGAATATCATATCCAGTACTAGAAATTAATTCATCTGAAAATTCTCCATATGTACAAAAAATATGTGAAACTTCTATTAACAATTTGGTAATTTCTTCTTTTTTCAACACTCTATTTTCATTAGTACTATACAATTTTATATCCTCTTGTTTAATAACTTTGATTCCCATTTTCTCTTCTCCTACAATTCTTGCACTTACAAACTTAATTCCTAACTTTTCCAATCTTAGTTTTTGTTCTTCTGTTAATAATCGTTTTCCATGCCTATAATCACAAATAGCATGTCCCATATCAGAATTATTTTCATTTAATTCCCCTATTTTAGGAATTCGGTTATTTTTGCTATAAAATTTTTCAATAGATAATACCATTTTTTCATTAGGATTTACAAATACATTCATTGCATCTAATCGTTTTTTTTGTTCTTCTAAAATAGGAACTAGTCCATTTTTGATTTCAAAAATACAATTTCTATATTTAGAAGCAGTTGGTAAAAAGTGATAATGATAGTAATAATTTTCTATTTCCTGTATTACTTCTTCTAACCTTGAGAATACTTTTATAAAGTGCAACAATTCTTTTTGAAATCTAGTCAATTTTACACTTTTCATATAATATTCATCTAATACAAGCTTCATATCTATTCCATTTTCAGGTAATTTTTTATGCTGACAAAAATACTCAAATATTTCTAGTAATAAAGTTGTAGTTTCTTCTTCTTTAATCATATAACTTCTGTCACTTCACTTTCTAAACATATAATCAAAACTTAAAAATATTCTTTAAATAGTATTTTTTTATCTTCTAGCAAATCTTCTATAAAAGAATCTCTTGCTTTTTTCAATCTATTTATTTTTCTTTGAGATATTGATTTTTCTTCTACAAGACGAATTGCCAAGCCAGGTTCTTTTTTAACCTGAATTTTTTTAAAAGAAATACCTATTTTTTCTAATCTTACTTTTTGCCCCAATGTAAGTAAACGATTACCATTTTGATAATCCACAATTGCTCTTCCCATATCACAATATCTATGATTATACTCTCCATATTCTGGAAGCCTATTATGTATACTATAAAATTCTTCAATTGAGCGTACTGTTTTCTCTGTAGCAGTAGATAATGCTCCTATTGCTTCTAATCTCTTTTGTTGTGACTCTGTAATTGCTATTTTTCCTGTTCTAAAATCACTAATTGCTTTTCTTAATTTATGACATTCTTTAGAATATGGTAAATATCCATAAGTACAATAATAATATTCTACTTCGCGAATATTCCATTCAGTTTTTGATAACAAATGTATTAAAAGGGAAATCAAATGCTCTTGTTTTTCTGTAAATTCTATTTTCCCATTACGATAATTATATAACAATTGATTCATATCTATTCCATCACTAGAAAGAGTTCCTTTTGGAGGAAACTCACCATATGTACAAACATAATTAGCTAATTCAATAAGAATCCTGGTTATTTGTTGTTCCAATTCATTCATTACACATCACCCTTTACTATATAATTTAAAATTTTTTTTCTTTTATTGTATTAGAATCATTGATTAAATTGTCTCTTTCAGCTTTTAATTGCTTTATTTTTTCACTTAGACTTTTCTCATTTTCTGAAATAATTCTAGTACGTACTACTTGTTCTGCTTTTATTTTCATATTCAAAAAAGTTATTCCAATTGTTTTTAATCGCTCCATTTGAGAAATTGTTAATTCTCTTTTGCCATTTCTATATCCAATAATCGCATTACCCATATCATATCCTTCTACTGTCTTATCACCACGTTTTGGTAATGTCCCATTTTCTTTATAAAAGGCTTCTATAGAGCGTACCATTCTCTCAGTTTTATCTAAAAGAGCACCGATTACTTCTAGTCTTTTTCTTTGCGATTCTGTTATTGGTACTTTTCCACTTTTATATGTCCACATAATATCTTTATACTTTGAATAGACATCACCAAGTGGTAAATGACCATGTTCACTATAAAATTTTTCAAGTTCTTGTATATTTTTTTCTGTACGTGACAAAAAATCATCTAAACGCTCTAATATAGCAATCTGTTCTTTTGTTAATACAAGTTCTCCTGTTCTAGCTCTTGTAATTGCTTTTCCCATATCTATTCCATCAATAGAAAGAGTTCCCCTTCTAGGAAACTCACCATATTTATGAACATAATTACTAATTTCTAAAATGAGTCTAGTTGTCTTATCTTCTTGTTTTTTCATTATTTGATAGCCTCTTTTCTAGATAAATTAAGTCTTCCTTTTTTATCAAATCCTAAAGCTTTTACAACGATTTCATCTCCAACTTTAATAATATCGCTTGGTTTATCAATGTGTTCTTTGGCTAAATGAGAAACATGAACAAGCCCTTCACACCCTGGCCATAATTCTACAAAACACCCAAAATCTTCTACTTTTACTACTTTTCCATTATAAATTTTTCCTTCTTCTACTTCTTTAACAACATTTTTAATCATATTAGCAGTTTTGTCAATAATTTCTTGATCACTATGATAAATAATAACTCGTCCATCATCTTCTAAGTCTACTTTTACTGCATTGATATCTGTTACTGCATTTACATTACTAGCTTCTAAGATAATTTTCGTAATCATCTCTCCACCTTTACCAATTACATCTTTAATCTTATTTGGATTAATCATGAAGACAAGAGTTTTAGGTGCATATTTACTAACTTCTTTTCTTGGTTCTGGAATTTGCTCCTTTATAACATCTAATATTTGCATTCTTGCTTTTTTTGCTTGCGCTAATGCTTCTTTTAATATTTCTTTTGTAATACCTTTAATTTTAATATCCATTTGAAGTGCACAAATTCCATCTTTGGTACCTGCTACTTTGAAGTCCATATCTCCTAAATGATCTTCCATTCCTTGAATATCTGTTAAAATTGTATAATCATCATCATTTGTAATTAACCCCATTGCGATTCCTGCTACTGGCGATTTGATTGGTACACCTGCTGCCATTAAAGCCATGCAACCTGCACAAATACTTGCCTGTGAGGAAGAACCATTGCTTTCTAATATTTCAGATACAACACGAATTGTATAAGGGAATTCTTCTTCGCTTGGAATAACCCTAGATAATGCTTTTTCCCCTAAAGCACCATGACCAATCTCTCTTCTTCCTGGTGCTCCATAACGTCCTGTTTCTCCTACACTAAACTGTGGAAAATTATAATGTAACATAAAACGCTTTTCATCTTCAATTGTAAGCCCATCTAAAATTTGATGTTCTCCTAATGCTCCTAATGTTACAATTGATAATGCTTGTGTCTGTCCACGAGTAAATAAAGCTGAACCATGGGTACGAGGAAGTAAATCTATATTCGTTGATAATGGACGAATTTCATCCATTGCTCTTCCATCTGCACGTACTTTTTCTTTCACCACAATATTTCTAAATATTTCATATTCTATTTCTTCTAATACTAATTTTACTTTGGTTACTAATTCGTTTAAACTAGCTTCATCTAATTCTATATTTAATTCTTTATATTTTTCTACTGTCTCTTCTTTTATTTTATCTATTGCAGCATAACTTTCTAATTTATCTTTTATATGAAATGCATTATTTAAGTCTTTAGAAACTGCTTCTTTGATTTCTAATTTTAATTCTTCTGGAATATCAAGCACTTCATATTCCATTTTTTCTTCTCCTATTTCAGCAATGATTTCCTCTTCAAATGCAATTAATTCTTTTATAGCTTCATGTCCAAACATAAGAGCTTCTAGCATATCTTCTTCACTTGCTTCTTTGGCACTAGATTCTACCATATTGATAGCTGTTTTTGTTCCAGCTACAGTTAAATCAATATCAGAAAGCTCTGATTGTTCTTTGGTAGGATTTATAATAAATTTTCCATCAATTCTTCCTACTTTTACACCTGCAATTGGGCCATCAAATGGTATTTTAGAAATACTAGTTGCTAAAGAAGAGCCAAACATAGCAGTCATTTCTGGACTATTATCTTGGTCTACAGATAATACTGTATTGACGATTTGGACTTCATTTCTAAAATTTTCTGGAAATAGAGGTCTCATTGGTCTATCTATCATACGAGCAGCCAAAGTTGCATTTTCTGTAGGTCTACCTTCTCTTTTAATAAATCCACCTGGTATTTTTCCTACTGAATATAATTTTTCTTGATACAATACCATAAGTGGGAAAAAATCAGACAATACATTAGCAGTTTTTGATACTACTACTGTCGATAAAATAACTGTATCCCCATATCTTACTAATACAGCTCCATTTGCTTGCTTTGCAAGTTCCCCATGCTCTACAACTAATTTTCTTCCTCTAAAATCTAATTCAAATACTTTTTTCATGTTTACCTCCTAAACAAACAAAGACACTCAAAAAAAGAGTGCCTACTTCTAATTACTTTATTTTCTTAATCCTAAACTTTTAACGATTTCACGATATCTAGTAACATCAGTTTTAATTAAATAATTTAATAAACTTCTTCTTTGTCCTACTTTTTTAAGTAATCCTCTTCTAGAATGGAAATCATGTGGATGTTCTTTTAAATGTTCTGTTAATGTTTTAATCTCTTCAGTTAAAATTGCGATTTGAACTTCACTAGATCCAGTATCTTTTTCATTTTTTGCATATTTCTTAATGATTTCTTCTTTTTGAACTTTTGTTAATGCCATTTTACTCACCTTCCTTATTATATAATTCGCTTAAACCTAGAAATAAGTCGGAATTTCTTAAATCCACGTCTAAGTACTACTAATACTATACACGTAAATGTTAAAATATGCAAGATAAATTTTTTATTTTAATGTGATTTGTTTTGATTTTTCTATATCATCATATGTCATTCCATTAGTTGTTAAATATGATTCATATAATAATTCAAATGGTACTTTAAAATCCTCTACTGTATCTATAATACCTGGCTCAAAGACGGTTGGTTTTGTACTATATAAATCTCCGAATATCTTTGCTTTATATAATCCAAGCTGATTTACAGAATTGGCATATCTATATGTTTGTTGAAATTGACATTCTGTACTTGTAAATGCATCTATTACATAGTCATTTGATAAATCATTATAATAAGCATATAGTGTTGAATTATCATTTTTTAAAACAAGTAATTTTTGAATATCAACTAAATTTTCACTTGAACCATTATAATCATAATCTACAATATGATTCAATTCTTTAAATAATTTTTTTAAAAAATCCATTGAAATTTTTCCTTCTCTTACTTGGGCAATCACATCTGGATAATGTGACAATGGAATTGTTGAATAATATCCACCATAAATATTTACTTTATATACTCCAAATTTAGCTACTGAATTGGCATATCTATATGTTTGCTTAAATTTATATACTTCTCCTGTAAATATGTCTGTTACATAGTCATCATCTAAACTATCATATTTTACAAATAATATTTGATTTTGTTCATTTTTAAGTGTGACAATATGTGATATATCCACATTTGCATTTTCTATATTTACCATCATTGTAGGCTTTCCATTTAATTGTTCATATGCTTTTTTTAATAAAGAAGCTGGTGCATTTTCTGTAGTTCTACCAATAAGTTCTGGAACTATTTCTCCAATACTTCTTTGTACATATATATCTCTGTAAATATTTACCTTATATCTTTCTAGTTGTCTTACTGAATTTGCATATTCTCCTTTCCATTTAAATTTATATATTTCTCCTGTAAATATATCTGTTACATAGTCATCATCTAAACTATCATATCTTACAAATAAAGTCCTATTTTCACTTTCAAGTGCGAATACATTAGTCATGGATATCTTATAATCATTACTTTGATATTTGTTACTTTCTTCAGTAATAATACTACTTTCTTCATTAACAGATACTTCTCCTACTTCAGAAATCTCTTTATCACCTTTTAATTCAGCTATTTCTTCTTGCAATTCTTTTACTTGCTGTTCTAATTCTTCTATTCTAGCACTCTCATTACCACAACCTACTAATGTAGTTAATGTAAGTGTTCCTGCTAACAACAATGACAAAGTTTTCTTATTTACAATTAAATTTTTAATTTTCATTCTAATTTTCCCCCTTAATTTTTCTCCTATTATAACAGAAATTTATTATTTGTAAAATCCTATTTTAAAAATAATAATTTTTGATTCTCTTCTATTTTATCTTTGGATATATTACAAAGACTAAACAATCTAGCTCTTTGTTCTTTACTTATTCTTTCTATATCTTGGGCATGAATCACATCTATAAGTTCAAAATTACCATTCTCATTTAACAATTCTACATATAAATATCCATAATGTTCAATTAAATAAGTACTAAAAATTTTATTTATTGAAGCAATTCCTATATTTTTTAATTCTTCTTCCATTTTAAATGTTGATATTGAACACTTTTCGACTGCAAAACAGATAGATTCAGCAATTACTTCTTCTACTTCTAGCCCTTCAAATTCCGCACTCGTTGCTTTAATAAAAAGGCCGTTTTGGTCTATAAACCCTTTTATTCTTTTTGTCTTTCTTACAAAAACATCTTCCATGGTTTTAAATAACTCCTATCTTTTTCATAAATATGGTAAAGTGCCAAAGGAATATTATTTTGATTAAGAAATAAAATATTATCTCTTTCATAATCATTATATAGCAAATTACCATTTTTTATTTTCTCTTCTAGTTCATTTGAAACAATAATCGATGGATATTCTTTTAATGCTTCTGCTATTGATAACAATGAAAAATTATTATTTTCTATTTGTTCTAATGTAAAAGAAGAATCTAAAGTAAAATTTCCTTGTTTTATTCTTTCTAATTTTGACATTACTGCAACTGTATCTAACTTTTTAGCAATATCTCTAATTAAACTTCTAATATATGTTCCTTTACTTACTCTTGTTTTAAATAAAACTTTATTTTCTTCTATACTTAATAATTCTAAATGTGATATTGTTACATCTCTAGATGGCAATATAACTTCTTCATTATTTCTTGCATATTCATATAATTTTTTTCCATTTACATGAATAGCTGAATATAATGGTACTTCTTGTTTATAAGTTCCAGTCAAAGAAGAAAATACTTTTTCTATTTTTTCTTCATCTACTATAAAATCTTCTTCTTTTATAATATTTCCAGTACTATCTAATGTATCAGTTTCAATTCCAAATGACATTTCAGCAATATATTCTTTTTCTGTTGCTGTTAATAATTCTACGATTTTAGTCGCTTTTCCTATACATAAAACAAGTACACCTGTAGCAAGTGGATCAAGTGTTCCAGTATGACCAATCTTTTTTATCTTTAAGATTCTTCCTACTTTGTTTACAACATCTCTACTTGTCATTCCTTTAGGTTTATATACCACTAATATTCCATCCATAATTATCTTTCCTATTCTTTTATCAATTTACAAATTTCTTGTAATGAAGGCTCTAATGCTTTCCTTAACATCAATATTTTTGAATTTTTCATTACCTTTTTCAAATTATCATCTACCACAATTGCATTAGTACTATCATATTCTTCTGATGGAACTAATAATTCATATGTCTCCAATCCATCTGTATAACCATACATATAGCTAAATACAGGCTTCAATACAATCCTTAAATGTTTTTCCTTATTTTCAGCCATATATTCTCCTACCTTTTCATAAGTGCAATAATTAGTTACATCAAAATAATATATCTTTCCTTCATATATAACAACAGTAACTACATGATTACCAAATAAAGCATCTTCTAGATTAGGAAAAATTTCTTTATCTGATACTTGCATACAAGCCATTTGAAAAGCATCATATCCAAGTTTTTTCAATAATTTACAAAAGAAATCTTCATTATTTTTACAATCTCCTTCTCCTGTTGCAATTCTAATTCCATAATTTCCATTAACATTATTTCTATCAGTTATATTATACTCATATTTCATTCCATTTGAAAAGTATCCATTCCATAATAATTTAGTATATAATTCAAAACAGGCTTCTGGACTATCTACTTCATTTTCTATAAAAAAATCAGCAGTAGTATCAATTATATCTTCATAACAAACAATTGCACTAGAATAATTCTCACTTGCTTCTGTTATTAAATACATATTATGTAATCTACTAGATGAAATAACAATTGTTCCCATAGTAAGCGCAAATATAACACTAGAAAATGTTTTTTTAATGAACGAAATGCTCTTTTTATTATATGGATTTCTCTTTTCTAATTTATATGACATAAAGCTGCCCCCTTTTAAGCTACTTTATTCTACCATAAAATTACAGTTTGTCAATTTTTTTATAAGAAAAAATATCGATTGTCAACCGATATTATTTAATTTTTCTATCTGTTTTTTATAATCCATACGTTCTGTTATAAAAGAACCAGCTACAAGTATATCAGCAGACTTACATTCTATTGCCGTTACATCGTCAATGCCACCATCAACTTCAATCATATAATGATATCCTTGAATTTCTCTAATTCTTTTAAGTTCATTAATTTTATTTGTAACTTTATAAATAAATTTTTGTCCACCTTTTCCAGGTTCTACACTCATTACTAATACCAAATCTATAAAAGGTAAATAAGGTATTATCTTACTAATAGGTGTATCTGGTTTTATAGAAAGTCCAACTTTTATATTTTTTTCTTTTATTAAATCAATACTTTTTAATACTCCTTCTGTTTCAATATGAATTGTTATATATTCTGGATGTAATGAAGCATATTCTTCAATATATTTTTGTGTATCTTTTACCATTAAATGCACATCAAATGATGCACTAAGTGGTAATACCCTCTTTAATTCTTCAAAATCAGTTTTGTTCTCAACAAACTCTCCATCCATAATATCGACATGAAGATAATCAGCTCCTGATTCTACCAAACGAAAAATATTCTCTTTCCTATTTTCACGAATACTTAAAAATGATGCTGAGACTTGCATATTATTCACCTACCTATAAATTTTAGATAATTGTGATATCTACTAGGTAATATGACGTTATTTTCTACTAACTCTTTTATCTTGCACTCATCTTCTTTATCATGCATACAATCTTTGTACTTACATTCTTTCTTATATTGTTCAAATTCTAGTACTTGATCTCTAATATCACTACTCGTCATACCTGAGAAATCAACAGAGGAAAAACCAGGTGTATCACATACCCATCCATTAAATAATGGATAAAGTTCTACATGCCTAGTTGTATGTTTTCCTCTTCCTAAAGCAATAGATATATCATCAGTTTTTAATTCTAATGTTTCATCTAATTTATTCAATAAAGTCGATTTCCCAGCTCCACTTTGACCTGTAAAAACTGTAACTTTATTACTTAATATTGCCTTTATTTTATCAATTTCTGTATTTTTGTACACTTCATATCCAATAGATTTATAATAGTGTAACAAATGTTCGATATCCCCTTTTTCTTCTTCTTTTAATAAATCTAATTTTGTAAAACATATAATTGGGTTTATATTATGAAATGTAATGATATATAATAATTTATCTAATAAATTACTTGAAAAATTTGGACTTTTCACACTTGTTACGATAATTACTTGATCAATATTGGCAACAGGTGGTCTTACTAATTCGTTATTTCTCTTTTCTATATTTAGTATATAATTATTATTATCATCAAATATTACAAAATCCCCTACTAATGGTTTTATATTTTCATTTCTAAACTTTCCTCTTGATTTACAAATATATTCTTTTTCATCTTCTGCATAGACTGTATAATCATTACTGAGTAATTTAATAATTCTACCTTGCATAATTATTCCTTATTATTATCATTATTTCCTGTATTATTGTTCTTATTATCATTATTTTCTTTATCATCATTATTTCCAGTATTACTATCATCTCCCTCATCTGGAGTTTCAGGTTTTGGTTTTTCTACTACTGCTGGTTTTTTAGCCACTTCAATTACAAGAGATGTATTTTTATAAATTTTACTTTTTGGTTCTCGATTTTGTGTGAGAATTGTTCCAGGTTCTACCGTTGCATCTTCTTTTTCTCTAAGTGTTAAATAAAGATTATTATTTGTACAAAATTCACGAATACTTTCTGTATTCCAAGTTCCATCTGTAAAATCTGGATATCCTTCTACTAATCTTGCATAAGTTAAAGAAATTGTATCACCTTTTTTAAGGTATGTTCCTTCTTCTACATCCTGTTTTGTAATCATTCCATCTTTTAAATCATCTGTCTCTTCTGATATTTCTTCAAAATTTTCTTTTACTTCAATTCCTGCTTCCTCTAGTTCTTTTTTGACATCTTCGAAATTCATTTTTGTATAATCTTTTACTTCTAATCCTTCTTTTCCTTTTGATATAATTAAAGTTATTTTAGTTCCTGGCTTTACCACCTTATTGATTGCAGGACTCGTTTTAATAACTTTTCCTACTTCAATAGTATCATCATATTCTTCTTCTACCTCTTCAGCAATCTCAAAGCCATCTTTTTTTAATATCTCCTCAGCTTGTTCTACTGTCATATCATTTACATTTGGTATTTTCACCTCAATAACTTTTTTCTTTTTTGGAAATAAGAATATTGTAAGCGCTGAAACTAAAATAATTAAAGCAACTACAATAGCAGTAATAATGATAATCATCTTATTTTTCTTTTTCTTGTCTTTTGATTCTTCTATTTCTGTTGTCTTAACTTCCTCTTCTACTTTTTCTTTTTCTTCCATTTCATTTTTTTCTTCTTTTATTGGTGGCATTACTTTTGTATCTTCTAAATCTTGTTCTGGAAACTTATAAACATAACGTTCTTCAAATTGATGTTCTGGGTCCATGCATTTTTCAATATCTTCTCTCATTTCTTTCACAGATTCATAGCGGTTCTTGGGATTTTTTGCACATGCTTTCAAAATAACATTTTCAACTGACTGAGGGATATTTGGATTGATTTTACACACACTTGGAATAGCTTCCTTCATTTGTTTGATTGCTATTTCAACTGCATTATCTCCTTTAAATGGAAGCTTTCCTGTTAATAATTCAAACATTAAAATACCAAGTGAATAAATATCACTTTTCATAGTAGAACCTTTTCCGTTTGCTTGCTCTGGTGGAAGATAATGAACAGAACCCATAACTGAATTTGTTTGTGTAAGCTCATTACTATTAAGTGCCATTGCAATTCCAAAATCCATGACTTTTACTCTACCATCTTCTAAAATCATAACATTTTGTGGTTTTATATCTCGATGAATAATATAACTATCATGAGCACAAGATATTGCACTTGTTAATTGCAGCATAATATCAATTACTTCTGATAATGTAAGAGCTCCACGTTTCTTGATTAAACTTTTAAGTGTTTTTCCATCTACATATTCCATAACAATAAAATATTTTCCTTCATCATCACCTACATCATACATCTCTACAATATTAGGATGACTAAGCGAACTTGCAGCAATAGCCTCTCTTTGAAATCTTCTTACAAATTTTTCATCATCAGCTAAATCTCCTCTTAATATTTTAACTGCTACATTTCTATCTAAAATAGTATCATAAGCCAAATAAACATTGGCCATTCCACCTTCTCCTATAGTCCTAATTATTTGATAACGATCATTTATTTTTTGTCCTTTAATAATCATTTTATACACCCATCCTTTAATAAACATGCTATAGAAATATTATCATTTCCACCTCTATTATTACTTTTTATAATTAGTTTTTTAACCTTATCTTCAAGTAACATGTCCTCATTTAAAACTGTAATAATCTGTTCATCGTTTAACATATTAGTTAATCCATCACTACATAGGAATATACCATCTACATCCGTTTCTACATCAAAAATATCCATTTCAACAGTTGTATTCGCGCCTAGTGCCCTCATTAAAACATTTTTTCTTGGATGATCTTTTGCTTCTTCTGGTGTTAATTCACCTGATTTCACAAGTAAATTAACTAATGTATGATCAGTTGTAATCTTATGTAACTTTTGCTTTTTAATAACATAGCCTGAACTATCTCCAATATTTCCAAATAGTAGAAATTCACTTGTTAAAACTGCAAGGACCAATGTTGTTCCCATACCAGCGCTTTCTGGATGCTCCGCTGTATATTTATAAATTCCTACATTGGCTTCACTTACAATATCTTTTATCCAAGCAATAGCATCTTCTTTATTTCCAATACTTCCAATTTCAGAAAAACGTTTTCCGATTTGCGAAATTGCAATGCTAGAGGCTACTTCACCAGCTTTATGGCCACCCATTCCATCTGCTACTGCAAGTAGCAACTCATTATTTTTATTTTTTACAATAATAACACTATCTTCATTATGATCTCTTACTTTTCCAGGATCTGTTAAATAACAATATTCCATTTTATCCCTCCGCTCTTAATTGTCCGCATGCAGCACTAATTTTTGAACCAAATTCTCTTCGTACAGTTACATTAATACCTTCTTTTTTTAGCATATTATAAAATTTATCAATTACTTCTTTACTACTTTTCTTATATTCTAGATGACTTGTTTCGTTATAAGGTATTAAATTCACATAACAGTTAATTCCCTTAAGTAGTCTAGCCAATTCTTTAGCACAAGCCTCACTATCATTTACACCTTGTAATAAAATATATTCAAAAGTTACTCTTCTTTTCGTTTTTTCTATATATTTTTTTACTGCTTCTATGACTTCTTCTATCTTATAAGCATGATTGATTTTCATAAGTTTGTCTCTTATTTCATTATTTGGTGCATGAAGTGAGATTGCTAAATTGACTTGTTTTCCATTATTCATAAATTCTAATATTTTAGGAACAATACCACAAGTTGAAACTGTAATATGCCTAGCTCCTAAATCAATTCCTTTTGGTTCATTTATAATAGATATAAAATCCATAACATTCTTATAATTATCAAATGGTTCACCTATTCCCATCAAAACCAAATGACTAATTCTTATTCCAAGCATTTTCTCTACTTCTAATATTTGAAGTACCATCTCAGATACTTCTAAGTTTCTAACCTTTTTAAGTCTTCCACTTTCACAAAAAGAACATCCCATGTTACAGCCTACTTGACTTGATACACACAAACTATTTCCATAATCATGTTTCATTAAAACTGCTTCTATTTTATTTCCATCACTTAATTCAAATAAAAATTTACACACATCAATATCTTCTTGTTTTTGAAGTACAGCCAATGTTTCTAATTTAAAATTTTCTTTTAAATCTTCTTTTGTTATTTTACTAATATTTTTCATTTCATCAAAAGACGTAATCCTATGTTTATAAAGCCATTCAAATACTTGCACTGCTTTAAATTTTTTTTCTCCTTTTGATAAAAAATATTCTTCTAACTTAGGTAATGTATAATTATATATGTTTTCCATACTAACACCCTATATAACATTATAGCAAAAAATGTAAAAAAATCATAGATAGAAACTATGATTTTAAAAATAAAAATTTTTAACAATTTATTTTTATTGTAAAGTAAATGGAAAATTTCATTTTATATTATTATATTATTTAACATTATATTTGTAATTTTGCTTATATTAAAAAAATTTACCTTTTTTAAACAATAATAATCATTTCTTATTTTCTAATTCTCGATGTTTATAGTGATATGGTAACATATTTTTATTAGAAATGACTGTTTCCTCTAATT
>CANSDD010000014.1 GCA_947645535.1 uncultured Mycoplasmatota bacterium | reverse complement strand
TTCTATTTCTGCTTAAACGATTTTATAAAATCTGCTATAAATTATCTTCAATTTTACAAATTTAATAGTTTTATTAAATTATTTTTATAATACATCTAAATATTTATTTTCTTTCAAAAAATGAATTATCTACACCACAAGTTGGACATTTAAAATCTTTAGGTATTTCTTCTCCATAATAAATGTAACCACATACTGTACATATCCATGCTGTCTTACCTTCTTCTGTTACTACTTTTAACAATTCTTCTTTATGTTCTTGATAATAGCCATAACTCATAGCTTCCTTATCTTCTAATACATCTGCTTCAATCATTCTTCCAATAAATAATGTATGAGTTTCATTTTCTATCATATCTAGTTTTTCACAAACCATATATCCTAAAGAATTTTTAATAATATTAATTCCTTCTACTTCTCCTATTTCTACTTCTTTAAATTTATCTATTTCTTTCATAGAATGAAAGCCAAATGTTTCTATTATTTTGGGATTTACATCCATACCTAAAACAGAAAGAGCAAATGTATCATGCTTTTTCAATAATTCATTTGTATAATTTTTTTTCATTACAGCTACTGCAATTAACGGATTATCTCCTGCGCTAATTTGTAATACTGCATCAACAATGCACCCTCCGTTTTTTGTTGTAAGCACATACATTCCTTGTGTTATTTTTCTCGTTATTTTTTTATTTTTCATATATTGTTTCTCCCTTCTATTATCTATTTGATTTTATACTTTTGATTTTTATAGATTATATAAATTTCCTATTTTTAAAAGTTTATGACTTTATATCAAATTTTTATTCGATTGCCTTATTTAGAAAAGATAAAAAAAAGATTACTGTTCTTTTCCACAATTCTTACAAAACTTAGAATCTTCATCAATAGAAGTACCACAATATTTACAAAACATACTTTTTGTTAATCCATCTTTCACAGCCTTCATTTTTATTTCAATATTTTCTTTTTCTATATTTGCTTTTCTCTTCGATAGCTCTTTTAAAGTTTCTTCATTATTATCCATAATATTCTTCTCCGTTTTTACTTGAATATCTCCTATAGTAGTTCCCATACTTGCTAAATCCTCCTTCAAATCATCTAGCATATATTTTGTCGCTTTAACTTGTCTTCCCATTATCTTTCCTCTAAATTTTGGACTAATCACCATAGCAATCACATAAACAAATATACAAACAAACAATATTGGAACAATTACAAATATTGCGTTAAAAATAATATTCATCTTCTTCACCTCTTACTTATAATTTTTTTTTATATTTTTCTAAAAGTTCTTTCATAACTCTTTTATTTAGAGATATCAAGAAATGTTCTGTATCATATGACTTTGTAATATCCACATTCGCCATAAAATCTTCATATAACATACAACCTTTTAATTCATTATCAAATACAAAGCTAACATAAAATTTATCTATTTTTAATTTATTATTCATAAATAATCCTGGTTTAAAAGGAAAAATAGATAAGACATTTTCAGTTAATACATAAATACCAAATAAACTTTCATCTTGTTTTTGATAAACTTTAACAGCTGCATAATAAGCATCTATGCTTTGTAGCTCATGAAATAACTTTCCTAATTTTTCAGTATCATTTCCTACTATTGAAATCTCTTTTTCTCCAATGGTAATTGGATTCAATGCTCCAAATAAATAAATAGGATTCATCCTATCTGTTTCAATATCTTCTTTTATCTTTTCTAAAGCATCTTTACTTGTTTTAATATCAAGTTCTATAAAATAATTAACATCGTTTACTGATACAAATTCTTCTTCTCTTTCAAATATAGTTGTATGTAATAACTCACAAATTCGTTTCACATAAGAATAGAAAAAGCGAATTTCATCATTACTTGTTGGAAAATTCATTCTAAGATTTATCATTCCTTTTTGAAGTTGTACCTCAAAACCTCTTCCAATATTATTCTTTCTATAAGCAATTGTATACTTTCCTATTTCTTTTTCTACTAAGCGATAAGATTCATCCATAGTCCCATAACTCATATTTTCAAAAATGATATTTTCTATATCTAACTTCTTTTTAAATAATCCTTTTTCTTTTATTTTAACTGTTACTGACATAAAATCACTTCCTATTCTTTGACCTTAACACCTAACATATGAACCAAATATTGACACTGAAAAGAATCTACAATCATCCCTCTTAACGAATACATATCAAACATAACTCCATTTATATCTACACTTGAAAAATCAATACCATTTAATGAAGAGCTGATAAATTCAGTACCTACTAAATTAACATTATCTAACTCTATATTTTTAATACTAGTTTCTATAAAAGAAGCCTCTGATAAACTAGTATTTTGAAATAAAACATTATTTAATTTAGCCCCAGAAAAATTTAAATATTTCGTAATACATTCTGTAAATTCGGTATCCTTTAAAGAACTATCAATAAAAGAAACCCCTATCATTTTACAATTTTTAAAATTAACCCTGCTAAGTAATTGCTTATCAAATTTTTTATTTGATAAATCACATTCTTCAAAAATAACATCAACAAAATCTACATTAGTAAATTTAATATTTGTAAAATCTATTTTAGTAAAAATACAAGAATCAAAAGTAGTATCACTAATCTCTATATTTTTATCTATATTTTCTTTAAAATGACAATTATAATATTCTTTATTTTGATATGCAGTTAAAATACTTTTCTCTTCACAACTTAAAATCTTAGGTTTTTTACGTTTCATATAATCCTCCAATATTTGTTATTTCCATTATACCATGTTTTCCTAAAAAGAAAAAAGGATTTGCGTTAGAAATCCTTTTACTTATTACAATCGGTACACATATTTAATGAAGTATACACTTGTTCCATATATATAGTTAATGTATTTTTTAATTTAGCTATTACTTCTTCTGTCCAATATTCTTTAGGATCTTTTAAACCATGTGTATCTTTTGAAGTCTCATAATCATTTCCAATAATTTCTCCATTGATATGAAAAGAAACATTAGGTACATATATCCATTGCTCTCCTTCTTCATTATATTGCAAATGCCCATCTAATAAAGAAATAAGTTCATAATATTTATTCATATCTTCTTCTTTTACTTTTTTTGTATTACAATAATAAATTTTTTCAATTCCTACTTCTTTAGCAACTTCATTTAAATATTCTACATAAGCTTGACACCAAGGACATTCTGGATATCCTAAATAAACAACACCTGTTCCATGTTCCATTATTTTTATAATTTCATCTACATTTTTATAAACAAAAACATTATCTTCACTTACATTTGTATATTCCTGAGCAAAATTTTTACTATCCTCACTTACATTAGGTGTTTTTGAATTCACATCTTCCTTCTTTTGAAAAGTAACATAACCTCCTATTGCAACTAATAATGCCATAAAGGCAATCGCTATTGTTGTAATTCTCTTCTCCATCTTTTTTTACCTCCTTTATTTTATTATAAAAGAAATATCAAATATTTTCAATAAAATAGATTATAATTCCACTCAACTCTTAGTTGAGATTCATTTTTCACAATTATCATTTAGTTGTAATGGTATTTTATAAATAGTAATTTCCCCATTTGATTCTTTCGCCTCTATTTCTAAATAAAAACTATTTTCCTTGTAAGGCTTACATGTTTTAACATAATTATCAACATTGATATTTACTGTTTTTAAAAATTCATTTAATGTTAGTAAATTATTTTCTTTTGTAGTACATTTACTAATTTCTATTTTTCTTTTATCACTTGTTTCATATAAAGTGCATTCTATAGTTTCATATTCTTTCTCATCAGTCATACCACAATAAGTAATATTAGAAATATAAATAGAAGATTTGTTGTCATTATATGCCATACTTCCATATAAATCAAAATTATTACAATTAGAAGATAATGTTTTAAATTCAAAATGATTATTTTTATTAAACGTAATAATTAAAATACTAATTCCAATAATAATTAAAAATATTAGCATAATAAAGTTAAAAATTCTTTTTTCATTTTTAGACTTAGAAATCTTTGCTTCTAAAAAATCATCTAAATTCATATCATAATCACTACACATCTGTTTTAATATAGCAATATCAGGAATACTTTTTCCGTTTTCCCATTTACTTACTGCTTGATATGTAACATTATATTTTTGAGCAAATTTTTGTTGACTTAAATTTTCCTTTAAGCGAATATCTTTAATAAATTTTCCTATTTTTTCTTGATCCATAACATCATTCTTTCACATTTATTTATTGATTATCTTTTATAACTTTACAAGGATTGCCATAAGCAATTTTATTATCTGGTACATCTTTGGTTACTACACTTCCAACTCCAATAACTACATTATTTCCAATTGTTACTCCAGGAAGTATAATAACACCTCATCCAATCCAAACATTATTTTCTACTTTTCCAAGTAACTGCTTCAAAATTTTTGTTTTCTTTTCTGAATCTGAAGATTTAAGAGCATTATATTCCCTTACCAAGTCTTTGGCGATATGCCATCTTGTTAATAATTCCTCATCACCGCAATCATAAAGTTCTCCTGCTAACATTTTTTCTCTTTCTGTCATAATTAACTACTTCCTTCTTTATTTAAAATTAACATAATGAAATCCTATTTGTTTATAAATATCTGATGCTCTTGGTAAATTTAAAATTCTAGCAAACAGTAAATTATAAAGTTCATCAAACAAAATAATAGAAAATAATATAATACTGATTGTTAAAAATACTTTTTTATTTACTTTATTAGCCAAAAAGAAGCAAAATGGTATAATTAAATAAATTAACATCAAGCTAGATAGTCCAAAAAAGACTACACTTCTTAAACAAACAAATCCTCCAATATTACCAAAATTCAATATTTCAGTATTATAATTCCAACATCGGAAGCCATCACCAATGACATATAATCCTACTCCTCCAATTAACTCAATCACTCCACAAGATATAAGACTAATGAGAAATACTTTCCATGGATTTTTTCTATATCTGTAAGCAAAAAAACAAACTGCCATTGCTCCTATTGCATAAATGTTAATCCAAGGTAAGAAATTACCTCCTCTCCAAAAAAACCCCTTCATTCCGCCATTAAAATAATAAAATATGAACTCATATAAAAAGCCAAAAATACCTGCTATTACAACAATAAAACAATATATTCCAATCATTGTCATTTTATCATATGAATGTTCTTTGTTGATATAATTTCTATAAATTTCTTTCATACTTCTATCCCTCTATCCTATTTCTTTTAATACAGCATTTATAATTCTCGTCTTTCAGATATATATAATCCTTTTATTTTTAATTCCTCTATCATGTTATAAATTATTTTTACATTTATTTTATATTGTTCACTTGTACCAGGATTTTACGAACTAATAAAATCCCAAGCTGTTTTTAAGTTTGTACATTTTTAGAAAAAAAAGCTCCTTTTATTAAGATTACAGATTTCCTTTTATAACTATTTTTCATATTACTTTCCTTTCTCTATTGAGAGCAATAGACGCCCCACCTAAACATACAGTCAATAGAATAAAACCCCCTAAAATGAGATTACTTAAAAATGGTGTAGATGCAAAAGCAAGTAATATAAATAAACTATAGCCAAATATTCTACCAATTAGTAAAGAGTCTTCTACACCTAAAAAGTACTCTTCTTTATATTCCATTTTTATTTCATTTATATTCGTTATATCAAATTTATTTTTTTCATTGATTAGTGTCATAAGTGATTTGGCAAACGATTGCAGAAAATTAAATAAAATAATCGTAAATGGATTACACGTAATCATTAAAAAGAAAATTCCAAGTATCATAAAAATAGTAGAATATTTTAATATTTTTTCATAATCTTTTTCTTTTACTATTTTCGCAAATAAAATACCACATAAGCAAATAATAATATTAAATACTGCTGTAAACATACCAAGTTTTACACTATTATTAAATACCTTTATAATATAAACTGTGATAATACTACTAAATGCTCCACTATAAATAAAGCCCTCAAAAATAGATAATAAATAAGATTTTTGTACACATTTTTTTCTCTCTACTACTTTTCTATATTCTTTTAAATTTGTTTTTTTATAATTTGGTATTTCCCTATCTTTAAAGATAAGAGAACAAGTAATTTGAAAACAAACTAATATAAGTATTAAAATTATAGTATTTGTAAATCCTTCACTATTAATGAAACTTCCGAATAACAAAGGAATAAATATTCCTAAAATTGCATTCCAAGCTGTATATGAACCTATAAACTTTGATCTTTCTTCATTGGAAATTCCAGTAGATTCAAAGTTGTTATAAATAGAATAATAAAATCCTTCTTCAAGTCCATAAATAAAGCCAAGAAACCATATATAAGAAATAATTTTTTCTTTTAATATAGCAAGTAATAAAAAATAAATAAAATTAAGCAAAATACCAATCTGTAATAAATAAATTCTTTTTTTTGTTTTACAAATATTACGAACAAAAAAGATTGTAAAAAATACAGTAATATAAACAATCATATAATAAATACCAAGTGGTAAAATATTTTGATTATTGAGTTCTAAAAAATATAGTACTAAAAAATTACTTGTAAAAATTCCAATAATACTTTTTAGTAATCTAAGTCCAAATAATGACTGATAATTCTTGTTCATATGATACTCCTTTACTAACTATTATACCATAGGAAACATTCAAAAAAAAGACCGAAGTCTTTAATAAATTTCCTTTGAAGTGTGTACAATTACATCCCAACCTATTTCTTTCTTTAAAGCTGCTTTTAAGGCACAATAAACATAAGTAGATAAGAAGATTGGATTGAAAAATAAAGCTTTGATTTTCATTGTAAAAGACAGATTTATTTTTTTCCTTTCTAACAATAATAAGAAAAAGGTAAATAAGAATAAAAATCCATAAATACTTCCAAGTAATATAAAAAGAAAACGAATACAATAAAATAAAGTTTTCTGCTCATTTATCACAAAGTAAACAAGCAATAAGCATTCTTTTAATAAAGATAGAGCGAGTCCCATTACAATCCAAATATATGGTTTTACTCCTACTATTGCTTGATACTGAGAAGTTCTATTAACATTTTTACTTTTATATGCATTTTTGAGTAGAGGAACATACTTTTTTCGGGATTCAAAATATCCCTTTACCCATCTTGTTCTTTGTTTTATACTTTCTTTGTATTTTAAAGGTTGCTCATCATAAAATATTGCATTCTCATTATAAGCAGATGTCATATTATTGAGAGTTGCATACAAACTTAATTCATAATCTTCTGTCAAACTATGAAATGGATATCCATTCCATTTTTTTATCCACTCTCCATTTATAAAAAATCCTGTTCCTGAAATTGTAATATTTTTATTTTTTTTAAATCTAGCTTTATTTGAAAGAGTATTAATCATAGAAAAAGTCAAAGCTGAAGTTGCTGCAATCACACTTGTATTTCCATTTTTGCAATTTCGATATCCAACCCCAATGTCATATCCTAATTTATAAGTTTCATTCATTTCCTTCAAAAAATTTTTATCTAAAATATTATCTGCATCTACAATAATATAGGCATCATATTCTTTTCTAATTTGCTTTAACACTTCATCTAGTGCATATCCTTTTCTTCGTCTACCTTCTATTTCTGTTCTAATAAAATAATTCATCTGATATTTCTTACAAATATTTATAGTAGGATCTGTTTTTTCTTCTACTATTACATAAACATCTGGCTTTACTTCATAAGTTTGTTTTGTAATACTAACTAACAAATTTTCAATTACTTTTGACTCATTTCTTGCAGGAATTAAAATACAAAATTTTGCATTTACTTCTATTTTCTTGTTTGGAATATTTTTAGTTTTTATCGTAAATAATAAACAAATAAGAATTTGAAGTAGCCCAATTACAATACAAAAAAGACTTATATAATGAAACATACTTACTTCCCTACCTTTACTTGCATATTAGGAAAATGATATTTTAATACATCATCTGTATAAACTTTATCATAAAATTTACCAATAGGAGTTAATGGTGGACGATTCTGATTTCTCATAAATTGACGAAATAGTGCTGTCCAAGAAATAAACATATCAACGCATAATAAAATAATACATATTTTAGAAATTAACATTCCTAATTTATATGGAATTTTTTCAATCAAATCAGATAAATATGGATATATTTTATCTACAAAAATATAACACATAATTCCCCATAAAAACATAAGAGGAATAGTTGTTCTACCACCTATATTTAAAAATAACCGACTATAATCCCAAGAACGACTTCCTACAAATATTTCTTGCAAAACACTAATAATATATTCAAATGAACCTCCTAATAGACCTCCATACAGAATTGTTTTCCAAGGCTTTCTTTTTTTTCTTCCTAGTAACAATATCATCAAGACAGCTCCTGCTCCATAAATTGGACTAAAAGGTCCATATAAAACACCCCGTCTAAATTCCCATACAAATTCTCCTGTATGTATCAGTGATTTTACAAGAGTTAAAATTTGTTCATAATAAGTTCCAAAAATACATCCAATGACAAATATCCAAAACATTTTTATTCCACAAATTCCTTTAGCAAATATTTTATTCTCATTTACCAATTCCTTTTGTTCTACTAATTCCAAACTACCACTTCCATATACTACTCTTATGTAATAATATTATCATGTTTCATTTATCATGTCAATTTTAGGTAAATTTCACATTATCTTAACAAAAAAAGCAAGAATTTCTATTCTCAGGCTGCTGACAAAGTGGTATATTCAAAAAGAATATGCTACTTTGTTTATCTCGATTTTTATAATTTTTTCTATTTTTAACAAAATAAGTGAAATAATGACATTATTTGAAGACGTTTTCCATCTCCAATTTGCCATTTTCTTTAAATTATAGCACGCAAAAATCATCATGGAATTTTGTTCATTTTTCTGTAATCCACGAACTTTGGTAAATCGAAAGGCATGTTGTTCTTTGCAATCTTTAAATGTTCTTTCTATTATTTCTTTTTGTTTTTAAATAAATTTACTATTTGCTTTTTAAATTCTTCTGTATATTCACGTCTTTCTCTTCGGTTATTATTCATTTTCTTTTCCTTCTTTCGTTTTCATTATTATAAACTGTCCTTTTCTTTTTCTCCTTTATGGAAACATCCACTTTCTGGGTCTGTTAAGCTTTCCTTTATATTTTTTATTTCTATATTTTCAATAACCTCTTCCGTTTTTTCGTCAAACATGATTTCTGTTTTTTTTATAGTTCCTTTAATGACTTTTGCCCATATTCAATTCTATCCTTATTGATTTCTTCTAACATAGCTTCTTCATATACCTTTTTAACTATTTCTACTTCAACATCCTTATTCTTATTTTTATTGGCATTTGCTTTTTGGTGGGTTCCATCTCCAAATACTGTTTTCATATCTACAAATCCATATTCTATCGCTTGATAAGAACCAACGATAAACCATATTAGCCTTACATTATTCACATGTTCTTCTCATTGAGTTTATTCCAAATATTATATTTATAAAAATCAATTTAAAAAGTACCACAGGTGAAACATGGGCATCCAGATACACTATATAAATCTTTTACTAATTATTCTAATGTACTTAATATTATACAATCATTTTTTTATTTACTTGGTCATTGACATATTACTTCAACTCCTATCCCCAACATCTCTATTTTCTCATTTTTACATAAAAAAAAGCGAGCTATGACAATTTATTTGTTGAGAATAGATTATCGCTCGCATACACATTGTATTACATTTATCTGTATATGAAAAGACTATTGAACTTATTTGTCAACAGTCTGAGCAACCATTGTTGCTTTTTATATCTTTGATATTCTATTTTTAATCCTATCTACTCCAAGTAATCTTAAAATTTCGTATAAATCAGGTGTTTGTGATTTAGTTGTAACGGCAACACGAATAACAGTACTGATATCGGCAACATTTCCTTTGTAAGCATCTGGATTTACTTTGTATTCTTTCATATCTGGACAATATCCAAGTTCACTAGATAATTCTTTTATTTTATTAAACCAAGTATCTTTATCATCATTTACATCATAATATTTATTAAAATAAGTAGATAGTATTTTTTGTATTTCCTCTTTTTCATTTATTTTTCCATATTCATAATTTAACTCTCCTGTAAAATACTCATCATACATATACCATACTTCACCTTTTACATCTTTGAACGTCGCATAATCTTTTCTAGGTTTCTTTTGTTCTCTTTCAATATTGAAAATAGAAATAGAATACTCTTTATATTTTTCTAAGATAGACGCAAATTCAGTATCAAATTCTTTTGCATAAGTAAGTGTTCTATCATATACATCTATAGCTTTTAATCTACTAATAAAATTTTTAGAAATATTGCGCATTTTTTCCAAATCAAATAATGCCCCACTTGCACTTACTTTCTTAAAGTCAAAATTAAAATCATCTATAGAACCATTTGGATTTGCATCTAACCAAGCTTCAAAATTAGAATTGGCAACTGTCATTAAATATAATAATACTGCTTCTTCTGGAATCCCTACTTCATGGTAAAAGTTTACTGCTGCTTCTGGATCTTTTCTTTTACTTATTTTTCTTTTTTTATCTCCATCCATTTTCATAAGTGGCGATAAATGTGCATATTTAGGTGCCTTAAATCCAAATACTTCAAATAATTGTACATGAATCGGAAGTGATGATACCCATTCATCTCCACGAATAACATGAGTCGTTTTCATCAAATGATCATCTACTAAGTGAGCGAAATGATAAGTTGGAAGTCCATCTTTTTTGATAATGACAATATCTAAATCATTTTCTGGAATTTCTATTTTTCCTCTAATTAAATCATTGATAATTACTTTTTTATCAAAATTACCAGGTGATTTTAAACGAATAATATATGACTCTCCATTTTCTATTTTTTCAGCTATCATTTCATTTGGTAAATCTCTATATTTTGCGTATTTTCCATAACAACCAATTCTCTCTTTAGAAGCTTCTTGTACTTCCCGGATTTCTTCTAATTCTTCTTTAGTATAAAAACATGGATAAGCAAGTCCTTTTTCTATCAATTCTTTCGCAAATGTTTGATAAATTTCTTTTCTTTTACTTTGAATATAAGGACCATAATTTCCTTTTTCATCTGTTTCATTTAACATTCCTTCATCAAAAGTAATATTAAAGTTATTCAAATCTCTAATAATATTTGTAATACCATTTTCTACTAATCTTTCTTGATCTGTATCTTCTATCCTAAGAAAGAATACTCCTTCAGTTTGTGTTGCCACTTTTCTTGCCATTACTGCTTGTAATAAATTTCCAATATGAACAAATCCAGTTGGAGATGGTGCATATCTAGTAACTACTGCTCCTTCTTTTAAATCTCGTGTTGGATACATTTTTTCATAATCCTCTACTGTTTTTGTAATATTTGGAAATATTAAATTTGCTAATTCTTTATTTGTCATTTTTATCAATCCTTTCATTAAACAAAAAAATATTATGTTGTAAGGGCGAAATGTCGCGGTACCACCTTACTTCATAATATTTCTATTATCTCTTCATGTTAACGCCATCAACGAATCTATGATTAAGCTCATAAGTTTCTTCCAAATTGTTCTATCTTCATTTTCACCAGTCATGAAGTCTCTATAAAAGAATCTTATTTGTACTCTTCTTATTTTACTGCTTTTTCAATATTTGGCTGCCTCGGCTAGGTTCGAACTAGCGAAATGTCGGAGTCAGAGTCCGATGCCTTACCACTTGGCTACGAGGCAATTACAAATATATTATAACACATTTTGATTCATTCGTAACATTTTTTTTATTATTATTGATACTCACTTGTAATCCCTAAATATTCTTCTAATGTAATCCAATCTCCATTATTATATAGTTCTTCTGCAATATCTCCCACATATCTCAAATGCCATGGTTCATACATATATCCAGTAATATTTTCTTTCCCTTCTGGATATCTAATAATAAATCCATATTTATAACAATTATGTTTTAACCATTGTCCTTCTCTTGTTTCTCCAAAACTAACATATAAACTATTTACATCAATGGCAAGACCTGTTTGATGCTCTGAATGTCCTGGACGAGCTGAATAAGTATCTGCCTCTTCCCTTCCATCTCTTGCTACATAATTATTATAAAGACTATTTTGGGTATTATAAGAACGATAACCGCTAATAATAGTATAATTCAATCCTTCAGCTTCAGCTCCTGATTTTAAATTAGAAAATGCAATATTCAATTCTTGTAACAAACCACCTGGTGCATAATTACTTGGAAGTGCATATGTTTTATTTGCAATCAAAATGCCATCAATATAATACAATCCATCTATTAGTTCAATTTTATAACCTTTTTTTGTAGTTCCAACTACTCTATTTTTATTTGACCATCCTGCATTAGACCCAACTACTGTATTTTCTTTTACTATTAGAGAAAAAGTTTCTGTTTTTGTATTTCCACTTTTATCTGTTGCTTCATAATATAATTTATATTGTCCTTTTTTAGTAATATCATATTCTCCTTTTACTTCTATCTCTACTTTATCTTTACTATTATCTGTAACTTCAATCTCTTTTAGAAAATCTATTTCTTCATGTTCATTAATTTCTATATCTTTTACTCCACTAATAACTGGTGCTTCATCGTCGATAACTGTCAATAAAACTTCATATTCTTTTTCGTCAACTTTAAAGCTTCCTTTATACTGATTTGCTATAAACATACTATCTTCAGTAACATCTTTCCATATAATATCTACTGTTTTACTATTTTTTCCTTCTTTATATGTCATTGTTTTAGGTATTTTGTCTCCTATTTTTATCTCTAACTTATTTTGATAACTAATTTCCTTTTTCCGTTTTATAAAAAATGACATAAATACAATTATAAAAATAAACAATATTGCTACTATTATAATATATTTTGTTTTTAATTTTCTTTTTTTCATTTTTATCCCCTCTTTATATAAAATATTTATCATATTTATTATAACACTAAAATACCAGAAACATAATACTATCTCTTATCAAAATATAAACTTATGACAATTTACAAATACAAATACAAATATGTAAAATAAAAATAATTGACTCAAGATAAATTATCTGTTATAATGTATACAGATGAGAGAAGTCTCATATAATAAAAAAGAGGATACATTTCGATATAGCTTTGTCAAATGTTTTCTCTATTCATTTTAGAGGAAAAGCGCCATTCAATTTGGTGCTTTATTTTGGATCAATCCTTCTTTTTAAGGACTAAAATTGTATAAAATATAATCACTAGAGCAAATGCTACTAATTCCATTTATTTGATTCCTATCTCCACATTTTAAATTCATAAAAATCACCTCCCTATTCATAAATTTATGAATAGGGTAAAATACATTAGCTATCTAAATGTACCTCATTTACATTACACAATATCTCTATTCTTATGCAAGCTATTTTAATAGATAATATTATCTATTTTTTTATTTTCTATGTTTCTATCAGCATCTATTTTTGCATCTTACTAACTCAGAAAATCATAGAAAAAAAGAGAACATTATAGTCTCTTTACACCTTTCATCCCTTTTAAACCTTTAACTCCTTTTACTCCACCAAAATTACTTAAAATATTTGTTTCAAAAGAATAAACTTTCTTGTTTTTTCTTTTATATTCTTTAATTCCTAATGTAATCATATCATCTAATAAAGTTTCATAATTTTTACCACTCTGCTCCCATAAGTAAAAGGATAAAGAGCCAGGAATTGTATTTGGTTCATTTACATAAACTTTATTCTTCTTTTTATCAATTAAAAAGTCAACCCTAGTAACACCACTTAGATTAAGTACTCTACATACTTCTATTGCAAGTTCCTTTATTTCTTCTGTTATTTCCTTATCAAGTCTTGCTGGAACAATTCTATTGGTAGATACCATACCTTTACTTTTAGTTCCTTTCCCATTTCCTAAATATTTATCTTTATATGTTAAAAATTCTTCTGTTCCCATTACTTCTTCTAATACACTTGCTTCATGATATTCATAATTTCCAAGCACACTACAATTTACTTCTACTAAATTCTCTACTGCTTTTTCTACAACAATCTTATTATCATAATTGATGGCTTCGTTTATGGCATCAATTATTTCATCATGACTTTTTACGTAAGTAATTCCAACACTACTTCCTAAACTAGCAGGTTTTACAAGAACAGGATAACCAATTTTCTTTATTTCCTTTAATATAGCATCTGTATCTTCTAAATATTCTGTATCATAAAACCAAGTATAATCTGTAATAGGTAATCCTTCTTCTTTCATAATTTGTTTCATAACAACTTTATCTTGTCCAAGTGCTGAACCTAATACTCTACTTCCTACATATGGAATACCAATTGTCTCTAAAAATCCTTGCAAACTTCCATCTTCAGCATTATTTCCATGCACAATCGGAAAAGCAATATCTAATTCAGCAATTTTTTTTCTAAATATTCCTTTTGTAGATTGTAAAATAAAAGCTCCATCTTTTTTACACAACATAACCTCTTTCGCATATCTTTTTACCATATCTAAATCTCTATATATTTCAATATCCATTAACATTTTTCCAGTATACCAAACATGATCTTTACTTATATAAATTGGTATAATTTCATATTTATCTGGATTCATATATCCCATGGCCTGTACTGCAGATATTATACTTACTTCATGTTCTACAGTCTCTCCACCAAATAATACTCCTACTTTTATTTTCATACTTTCACTTCTTCCTATTCCTCATTAAATATATCAGGTAAATCATTTTCTAATAATACATATGTATCTTTTCCTTGTAATTCTTGCATTAAAGAAAAGGCTAGTCTTACATCATTGATAACATGAATATGTTCTTTTTTATATCCTTTTTCTAATAACCCATCTTTTATTGCTCTTGTCTGCGCCTCACCAACTAATATGACTTCATCTGCTACTTTGGCAATTTCCTCTCCAAATGTTTTATTATATCTATATTCTTCCGCTCCCAGTTCAATCATTCCAGGAGTTACAATAATTTTCTTTCCTGGCATCATTCCAAGTACTTCCACTGCCATCTTTGAACCTACAGGATTTGAATTATAGGCATCATCAATAATGTTAATATTCCCATATTTCTTTAATTCTAAACGATGTTCTATTGGATTTACACGTTTTACACCTAATTTTAATTGTTCTATTGGAATACCAAGTTCTCTTCCAAGCGCAATAGAAGCAAGTATATTATATACATTGGCTTTCCCAAGTAACCTTGTCTCAAAATGATGAATTTCTTTTTCGCCTTTAAATACACAATCAAAACTAGTTCCCTTATAAGATAAATTGATATTAGTAGCTCTAACATCCGATTTTTTGCTATCAATTCCAATCCATACTATCTTACAGTTATTTTTCAAATGATAAGAACATTGATATGAATCATCAGCATTTAATACTCCAATTCCGTCACTAGGAAGTGACTCAATAAGTTCAAACTTTCCTTTTTGTATATTTTCTCTACTTCCAAAACTTTCCAAATGGGCAGTACCGACAGACGTTAAAATACCATATTTAGGATGTACCAAATCACATATTTCTTTAATTTCTCCTACTTTAAAAGCTCCCATTTCGGCAATAAAATATTCACTAAATTTATCTAAATAATTATTGATTGTATTAATCATACCATAAGTTGTATTAAAATTTTTAGGACTTGGGAATGCATTATATTTTACATTTAATACATCTGATAAAATATTTTTACTACTTGTTTTTCCATAACTTCCTGTAATACCAATCACAGACATAGCATTCATATTTTCCAATCTTGTAATCGCTTTTTTCTTATAATAATAAAATACATATTTTTCTATTGGTTTATTGATAATATTCGCTAACCATATTATAAAAAATTCTAAATAACCAAGTAATCCTAAAATAGTAAAGTAAATATATAAGTTATTTCTATGGAATGTAAATCCAATAACCAAAAATACAATTACATAAAGTACTAATGTTGTATAAATAATTCTTCTAACTCTTTTTGTTATAACAAGTGATTTTTTTACTTGTTCTTTTCTCATACTATAAATAGTTGCAACTATAACAACTGCATAGAATGCGAAAAATAACGTTAAAAGTATTTCTGTATCAACATATTTTCCAAAAATAAATAAGAAAAATAATGCTTCTAATTTTAAAAATACTTTTTTAGGATTTTTCATGATCCATTTGATATAACGCTGATCATCATTATACCAATTTTGTTGAAGCATATGAAGTGCTTTCTTACTTTTTAATACCACAAATAATAGAAATGGAATACATACTCCCAAAAATGAATAAAACATAAATCCCTCCTTATAAAAAATTTCTAAGAACATTTACTGTTCTTGCCAAGTTTTCTAAATAAGCATAATGTGTACAACCTTCAAATACCACTACACCTGCATCATCTAGTAATTTTTCTATTTCATAAGCTTCCTCTAATGGAACGGCTTCATCTAATGTTCCCCAAATAAGTAATGTTGGTGCTTTTATTTTTTTAATCTCTTCTGTAATATCTGTATTCACATGTTCCACCATAATCTCTCTCATCATTGGACTTGCATTTTTATAATCTGTTGAACCTATATGCTTTTTGGCAAATCCTTCTAATTTATTGATACCTGGTACTTTTTTTAAACCTTTTAATACTTTTGTTTTCATACTAAGTTTTTGAACTTCTTTTTTATATGGACTTGCAAATGTGACTATTTTTTTGACTTCATATTTAGAGCCATATAATAAACTAAGTTTTCCACCAAAAGAATGCCCTAAAAGAATTGGTTTTTTAATACTTAATTCTTCTAATAATATATGTATCATATCTATATAGTCATTTAATTTCCATACTGTTTTTGGTTCACTACTTTTTCCAAATCCTGGCAAATCAAGAATAATGATACGATAATCTTTCATAAAAGGATCTGCTACAGGTTTCATCATCTCTATATTTTGTCCCCAACCGTGCAAAAAAACAAGTACATCACCTTTTTGATTACCATAATCTATATAATTAAGTTCTATATCAGATATTTGTTTTATCATATTCTCACCACTTTTATTATACCTTATTTTTATTATTATAAAAAGAAAAAAAGATATTTTTTTTACATATTGTCCTAATTTATTAGTAAATCTCCAATTATTTCGTATAAAAAATGCATAAAATCTACCAAAGAAAACCAGGAATCTTTAATTTTATTTGTTTTACTTTTCTCATTTAAAATAGTTATTAAAAAATAATTATTATAAAAAGTTTGTTCTATTCTCGCACCATACTTTTTATATCTAGAAATTATTTTATCCAAATCATATTTTTTCATATCTCCATAGAAATATAATTTTTTTCGATTAATATAAACACTATCTTTAATAAATGTTTTTATATAAGGATAAATATCATTCATATTACATATAATATAGTCTACTTTCTTTTTATGAAATTTTTTACGCAACTGGCGAATATTAAAATTTTTCTTTTGTTTTTTTATTTTTCTTTTCATTCCTTTTTGATTAGAAGAAGCATTTAATAAATTACATTCTGTTATATTGTTATTTTCTTCTAATAATTTCAACATATTATCATCATCTAATCCGATTGCTAGCACATTTCCATCTATTTTTTTTAATATTTGATAAATCTTCTTTTCTATTTCTTTCATTTTTTCACATCTATTCTTCCAATTTTATTTTCTTCTAATAATTTTTGAAATACATAGCTAGCTGCTAGTATCCCTGCACTACTTGGAACAAAAGCACTTGAGGCAATTGTTTTTCCTTCTATTTTCTTCGGTATTTCTCTACTAAATACAACTGGTATTTTCTCCTTTATTTTTTCATCTTTTACTTTCTTACGAAGTATTTTAGCAAGCGGATCATATTCAGTTTTAGAAAGATCTGTAATAACTAGTTTACTGGGGTCTATTCTTTTTCCTGTTCCTAAACAGGTTAAAAAAGGAATTTGTTTTTTTATACAATATTTTAAAAAAGCAAATTTTGTTGTTACTGTATCACAAGCATCAATTGCATAGTCAATAGGATATTCAAATATTGTATGAATATTTTCTTCTGTAATTGTTTCTTTTATAGCAATTACTTTTGTTGAAGGAAGAATATCTTGAATTCTGTTTTTCCACATTTTCACTTTATCCTCTCCAATTGTATTTTCTAAGGCAATAATTTGTCTATTGATATTACTTCTGTCTACAATATCACCATCAACAATAATAAACTTTCCAATCCCTGAACGTGCAAGCATCTCTAAAACATATCCACCTACTCCACCAAGTCCTAATATAAGGACTGTTTTCTCTCTTAATTTTTGAACCTTTTCTTCTCCAACTAGTAACTCTAATCTTGATAATTCTTGCACTTGCATCACCTTCTTCATTGTATCATATTTAAAAAAGAAAAAGAAATCTATTTGATTTCCTAAGGATTTAATTCATCTGGAAGTTCATTTTCATCTTCTTCTTTTTCTTCTGAATCTTCACCATCATCATTATCATTTTCTCCTGTTTGATTATTATTGTTATCTCCAGCTAAACTACCTGAATTTTCATCATCTTCTTCTTCATTATCTTTTCCTGGTGCTATATATTTCAAAGTTACAGTTTTACCAACTAATTCTGATATATCTGTTCCTGCTTTTACATCTTGTGAAATAATCTGTCCTCTTTTTGTACTGTCATATCCTTTTTCGCCTTCTTTTACTTCTACAAGAACAATGCGTACTGTTTTATGCTGTTCATTAAAATTAGAAAGTGTTGTTCCATTATATAATTTTCCCACAAAATTTGGAAGTACATCTTCTTCATCGTCATCATTATTTGTTCCTTTTCCATCTGACACAGTAATTGTTAATCCTGTACTTTTGCTTATTTCTGTAATATCCATTCCACTATGAAGGCTTTGTGTAATTATCTGATCTTTATTCTGGGCTGAGGTTACATAATTAACAGTTACTTTGATTCCATGTTGATTACCATAATTAATCGCTTTTGATTTATCATAACCAACAAAATTAGGAAGTAAATTCAATGTTGCATCATTATAATTTCCTCTTCCAATGACTATTTCTGTATAAGGTTCATCTACATCAAAAGAAAATGTTTTAATAACTTCTGGATTCTCTAGCCCTAAATTAACTTTCATAGCTTTTGTAACATCTTTCATACTTCCATTATATGGTACAAAATTATAAAGTGTCATTCTTGTTCCACCATTTCCAACTGTACTATAATCATAAATCATAGCATCAAATCCACTAATATATAATCTTTGCATTCCAAGAAGTTCATCTACACTTGTAGTTTCTTTACTTTTTTCTAATATATCTTTTGCTACATCATAGAAAGATAATATTTCATTTGTACTCATATTAGTTTCCATATTGTCACTAATAGTATCTAATAATTTATATATTGTATCAATATCACGAATTGATTTTGCTTTATTCATAAGTCCTTTTACAACTAATTGTTGATTTTGCCCACGAACAAAGTCATTGACTGTTTTACGATGACGAGAAAGCGCTAATGCTTCTTCACCATTTAAGGTTTGTAATCCTTTGTTTAGACAAATTAAATTACTAAAATTACGATTACTATCTTGTTCACAAAATTCAATTGGTACATCCACTTCTATTCCACCTAATGCATCAACTAATTTTACAACTCCTTTAAAATTAATTTTTACATAATAATCGATTGTAATTCCAGTAAAGTTTTCAATTGTATCGATCATACAAGATTCTCCATACATTGCTGCATGTGTAATTTTATTTTTTCTATTTCCTGAAAAGCAAGCAATTGGAACATATGTATCTCTTGGAATACTTAAAATTGTTGTATTTAGAGTTGTTGGATTAAAAGTAAGTAACATAAGAGAATCCCCATTAAATGATGCTCCTTTTATATTTTCTTTTTCAGAATCTACTCCCATCAATAATATAGTAATTGGTTTATCTATTTTATTTCCTCTTTTTAAAGAAGTATTTTTAACATCTTTATCTTCTGAATGCAATATTTTAGTTTCATATTCAATATTTTCAAGTCCTTCAAAAGAACGAAAGCGAACAACATATTCAGAAGGTAAGAAAATATAGTCTATTTCACCTTCATATAAATCATGAATCATAGAAATATAATCTTCATATTCTATAACTTTATTAGATAATTTTTGTTTTTTCATAACTTGTTTCGGAATTTGATATCCATCAACACTATTTACATCTTTTAACATACCAATATCTGCTGAACCTATATCCAAAATAGTTTCAGCTTTATTATCCTTTAGTGTAACCAAACTAGCTGAATAAGTTGTAACAGTTGTACTAACATTTCCAAGTTTTCCAATTACCTTATGTATATTAAATGCTGCAAAAAATAAAATAGTTGAATATAATATCATAATAATTGTAAGTACAATTCTACTTTTTTTTCTATGTTTTATAATAGAACGTACTGATAAAAAAATCAGTAAAATACTAATTAAAATTATCACAATTGCTCCAATTAATCTTAATTTATTTTCAATATTATTCAATAATGCAATAGAATATAACATATATAATGATGAAATTATTAAAATGATAAATAAAGTATAAAATACAATTGTCCACCCCTTATTTCGTTTCATCATTTCTTTTCCCATATCATCATATCCTTTCTGTGCGATTTCTTAAAATATTATAACTTATTATATCCTTTTTCTCAATCCTTTTATAAGTCCTCTTTACAATCTTTAAACAAACAAATTTTCACATTTTTTGCAGAGATATACTATAATAATTGTTTTCATTCGAAAATGAAATATTTAAATATGGATAAAACTAATAAACATGATATTTTTTCTAAGATTTTTTTAAGACTTTATGGCTATTATTACTAATTGCAATGTTATCAAGTGATGATTCTAAATCTGTAACATGGTTTGAATTTATTCTTATGGATACATTCGTTATATTTAATTGTTTTTTAACTTATATTATTTCAAGAATTATTACTATGATAATCAATCAAAAAAATAAACTACAAAATGATTATAAAAGCAATAAAGAATACAAATTAAAAGAAGAAATAATAAATATTGTACCTAAGATTTATGATATTACTTAGTGTACATGATGATGGTTCTTTAACTATGGTTACCTATTCCTATTTTATCTATTTTTTCAAGTTTCAAATATTCTTTCTACTGTTTCTTTTCTTAGTGGATAATTATTTTCTACAATTATATATATCTATTTGCATTTGCTTTTTCTTTGAATTCTTCACATGTTCTTCTCATTGATCTCATTTTTAATATAAAGTTAAAAAAGTACCACAGGTAGAATACTTGTTCTTCCTAATACACTATATAACTCCATTACCAATTCTTCTAATACACTTAATATTAGATTTGTCCTGAAACTATCTATTAGCAACCTCAAAATTATAAACACCACAAATGAATGCCATATATA
>CANSDD010000013.1 GCA_947645535.1 uncultured Mycoplasmatota bacterium | reverse complement strand
GTTATTCCCTATTCTAGTCTTTAGTTTACGTCAAGTTTTTATGCGATTGCCATAGCTAAAAATTAAAAAAAGAAAAATACAACTTTTATTGTACTTCTTTTTAAATTATTCTTATTACTGTAAATTAATGATAAATTTTCTTCTTTTGTGATTCTCTAGTAATTGTAAATAGTAATTCTTCTTCACCTTCCACCATTTCAATTTCTGATGGATGATATAAATTTTGTAGTTCATACTCTATTACTTCTTTTACGGTTACACGTCTAAAAGGACTTTTTCCAAGTTTACTTACGTAATAAGTATGTATCACATCTCTGATAACATCATTAATTTCTATTAGAATGTTATTCAATGTTCCTTTTAACTTTGGAACGATTTTAATTCTTTCCATAAAGTCTGCTACTTCATATTGATGAAGTTCTTTTTTATAACGTGCCAAAGGTTCTATTAAATCTGGAGCATTATCAATAGAAAGATCCATTTGATTTAATAAATAAATAATTTTATCTTCTAATCTTTGATAGTATAAAGTATTATATAAATAAGAAAGTTCTCTAACATCTTTATTGGCATATTCTTTAGTAACAAAAATAGAAATAATATCAGATGGTTTTATTTTTTCAAAAACATAACGTTCATCTAAATAACCACTTTTATCATATGGAAGTCCTTTTAATTTTGCAGTTGCTTTTTTATTAAATTCCATAGGATAATAAAATGTTTGATTTGGACAATAAAAAGCAATTCCATTTTCAATAAACATTTCAAAAGCTGTATTATCATTTTTTACAGTAGTTGCTGGAACGACAGAAATCCACCTATTTTCATTTCCACCATCAAAGTTTCTTGGAAAAGAAAGTCCTGCTTTCTGCATTTCTGAAAATGATAGAATTCCATTTCTTAATATACTTTTTATTCTAAAAAAGTCAAATCCAATACTGTGAAAACAATCACCTTGTTCCATATCTAATGGAATATCATCACTCTGATTTTGTTCTATCATTTGATAATATGCTTCATTTACCTCTTCTGCCAAAGGAATCATTAGTATAGATTCATGATATCTTAACAATTCTGGATTTAACGCAGCCTGACATTTTTCAGAGAATCTTGTTCTATCTAATGCATCAGCATCTTTTAATAATTTAGCTAAACGCTCATATCTAGAAAATTCTTCTTCTGGCAGTTCATACAATTCAAAATTTCCTTTTAATCTACTATCTTTTTGTGAATGATAATCAATAATAGCTTTTAATAATAATAAGTTTACTCTGATAGAGTAAACTACTTCCTCTGGAGGAAGTACCTCTTCAATATGATCTGCGCTTACCATTCCATGAAAAGAATCTTCAAAATCAGATTGACGCATAAAATCATGATACATAGCAGCATCTGTTAATATTTGCATATCTACATCATCTAACTGATAACTTCTTCCCAATAGATAAGCGAATAAACAAACTTTTTCACTGTGATAAATACCATGTATTGGACTCTTATACAATTTATCACGTTTCATATTTCTTATTTTATTTGTAAAATCATTTTGTTCTTCTTCTGATAAACAATTAAAAAAATAATTTAATAGTGGATAATCTCTCCTATTTTTTAACAAATTCTCCATTAAATTCTCCGAACCCATATTCATCTTCCTTACTAATCATTTTTTCAAAAACACTCATATCTACATATTCTGACATTTCTTCAAAAGTCTTTTCATAAAATTGAACAACATTTTTTCTATTATATGTAGTATCATAATATCTCCAAACACCATCGCATTTTGCTCTTAAAATAGCATGATTTAGTTCCATAAATGCCATACATCTTTTGTCATGACAATGTACATTTTCTGTTGGAATATCTAATACTGACAACATAAATCTCATTAAATTCACAATTCCTTCACAGTTACCCCTTTTAAAATGGTATGTATTAAAACTATTATGAAGGCTTCCTAAACGCTTTTTATAAAATTCTGGAACTTCTTGATAAGTTCCCAATATTTGATGATAAAATTTTTCTCGTTCCTGTAATTCATCGTTGGCAAATTTAATATAATCCACTACATAGCGAAATACATATCCAATTTTTTGAAAATCACTTTCTTCAATTAATCCTTTTTGTTCAAACAAACGACGAAATTTCACATACAAAGTAGTAATTTGTTCCATTGTAAGCTCAATATAATTTACAAGTCCGTTTTTTTCTGCAAAAGTCGCTTTACATAATCCCATTAAATCCATTTCATATAATGTCCTAGCATTTGCAACCGATTTTACTGCTGTAAAAAATATACTAATATCTAATATATTTTCTTTGGCATCTAATGTATTATATAAATAATCTACAATATTTGGAAAATTTGTAACATTATTTCCATACATTACAACATGATCTAAGTGATGTTGTTCTGATAGTCCAACAATACTCTCTAATCTAGGATTATTGATTAAATGAACAATTCGTAATTTATCTAACCCTCTTACATCTAATTCTTTAATACATATATCATTTTCAATACAAAGTTCTTCTAAAGATTTTATTTTTTTTATAACTGAAAAATCAGTAATTTGATTAAAATAATCACTATCTTCATAATTACCTTCCCCAATAACTCTACTATACTCATGACTCCTAATAATTAAATGTTTTAAATTTGGAAAATACTCTAAAAATGAAATATCTGTTGCTCCTTGTACAATAATCTCATCTATTTGTTCTAATTGTTCTTTCGTAAATATCCGAAAATCTGGACTAAACATCCTCAGTCCACGTTCTATCCCTTTTTGCTGCAATATTTTATCGATATACATTGCATCCACCATTGAAAATTCCATATTTTCCACCTCTTTTTTTCTTTTCATGTCAGTTCTAAATGTTGTATTATTTTAACACATTTTTATGATTTGTCAAATTTACTGTGGAAAAATAAGAAAAAAGTATTTAAAAATCAAGCTGAACTAATTTTAATCTTTCCATTTAGAAATTTATATTTTCACAAATTTATAAAAATCTTTAGTAAGTGGTAATTTTTTATTTAAGAATAATAATATTCTACTAATAAACATATATCAATTTTAAAATCTAAATAAGAAATTTGTTAATACTTGATAAATCTCAGGTCTTTCAACAATCTCATGATTTTCCATCATTTTTTGTATTGCCGATAAATCTACAAATTTTATAGCTTGAACTTCTTCTTTTTGAAAATATAAAGTTTTATCATCTACTCCAAATGTCCTTAAAATTAAAAAATCATAAAATTGTCTCTAAATTTTTGCACTTTTCTATAACAATACATATATCTAAAATCTTTTATTTTTCTGTTCTATATCCAAGTAATACACTTACTTCTTCATTTATTTCACGAGCTGTAGCTGACAAAGAATCTTGATCAACTGAAATATCCCACATTCCCGCATTTTTTCACTTCTTTGTTGTAATAAAATTTCATTTTTTTCATTTATAATTGCTACTACAATCACCCTATGCCATAACTCTCTTTTATGAATTTCGCTTCATGGTAAAACTTCTCCTGTTAATACCCCATTTTCATTTAGTGTATCAATCAATTCCTCCTAAACTATATTCCATTAACATCTAGCTGCACCATCAACAGATAGTATTTCTCCAGTAATATAAGACGCAAAATCACTAGCTAAAAATAAAAATGCATTGGCAATATCTCTAGTTTCACCAATCCTACCAAGCGGAATTGTTTTTATTAGTGGATCTATCAACTCTTTTGGAAGTACTGCCACCATATCTGTTTTTGTAATACCTGGAGCAACAGCATTCACCCTAATATTACTTGGTGCAAGTTCACGTGCTAGTGACTTCGTAATTCCATTAACCGCAAATTTACTTGCTGGATATCCTACACCTGATGGTTGTCCATAAATACTAACCATAGAACTTGTATTTAATATTACCCCATCTTTTTGTTTTTTCATATATGGTACAACCGCTTTTGTCACATTAAATATAGCTTTTACATTTAAATCCATAATATTAGAAAATTCTTCTGATGTTGTATCCTCTATCTTTTTATTTGCAGATATTCCTGCATTATTCACTAAAATATCAATATGCCCATATTCATTTACTATTTCTTCTATTACTTTCTCAATTTCTTCAAAATTATTTAAATTAGGATAATATCCTTTTACTTTTATATTTTCATTTTTTAATTCTTCAATTGCTTTATCTACTGTTTCTTTTTTAGAACCAAAAAGAATGACTTCTGCTTTATTCTCTTTAAATACTTTTACAGTCTCTAATCCAATTCCTCTTGTTCCTCCTGTGATAACAGCTACTTTTCCTTCCAACATATTCTCATCCCTCACTTTATATTTTCTATAAGAGATATTATACTACTAGAAAGATATTCATACAAGTTATCTATATCAACTTTTATCTCATCATATGGTTATACTGTGGAAACTATAAATTATTTTTTGTTATTCACAATATAAAATATATTTCAAAGTAATTTTCCACAATTCTATTCTTATTATATTCTTTTTACTGTGTATAAAGTTCAAAAAAGAAGGATTTATTCCTTCTAATTATATTTTTCTTTTACCTTATCTGGAAGCTCATCATACATTACTTCCTCCCATTTATTTACACCAGTTATCTTTATTGTTAATGACAAATAAGCATCTTCTCTAAGCTCTCTACTTGTCTTAAACTTAAAAATCTTGCTTTTTCCATCTTGGTTATAACACTCTAATGTATATTCGTATTTCATATTATCTGAAGTATTTAATTTTTCTACTTTTGTATTATCAATTTGAGTATAGTAGATTCCACTATAATTTTCCATATAATATAAACCAATACCAATAAGTACAATAAAGAATACGATTCCAACTATAAACAAAATTGTCTTTTGCACTTTTTTATCCCCTCCTATTCTATCATAACTGTTATCTTTCCTGAGTAAGAATCACCTTTTATCATAAAATAATTACTTCCATCTTTTACATTAAAATCATATTCATATGTTCCATCAGAACTCGCTAATAATTCTTTGCTTTCTTTTAATTTCATAAATATCTGAATATTTCCATCAGAATTTTCAATTACTAATTTTATATGAATATTCTCTCCATTATCTCTTCCTATTGTTGCTCCTCCAAATATAATCTCTGTTCCTTTAAAGTCATAATATGTAACTTCATAACTTCCAGTATAATGATCTATTCCAAATGTTCTTTTTCCCTTTAAATCGTTTGTATCTGTTAAAACATGATCTCCGACCATTTCATTCATTTCTTTAAATGTATCTAATATAGCATCTTTACTGCAACTAGAACAAAATATTGTAATTATAGTAAACAGCATAGTACAAATGATTATTTTCTTTCTCATTTTTCACCTCTATCATAAAAGGGCTTATGCCCTTAATATTTTTCTTTTATAATATTTTTACTACATAGATAAGTAATAATAAAGTATCCACCATAAATAATAACAATAAATATAGAAGTCATGATAATAGATGGCAATAATTTTTCATTTCCAAATACAGATAAAATAAAGTTGCAAAACATAATTCCAAAAACAGAATGAATCATAGCAATCACTAGTGGAAATAAGAAGAAAATTGCAATCTGCTTAAATAGTGCACTATTGATCAATTTCTCATCTGTACCTATCTTTCTAAGAACACGATAACGTTCTTTATTATCTGTACTTTCTGATAACTCTTTTAAAGCCAAAATCGCTGCACTACTAATCAAAAATATAATTCCAAGATAAAGCCCAATAAAAGTTACCATTGCTCCTAATCCAACACTTGATTCATATAAATGAATCTTAGTAGAAGCTGTTAAACTTGTATATTCATTATAAGGATGACTAGACATCCCTTCTACTATTAAATTTTCGATACTCTCTTTTTCATCATCACTACTTGCCTTATAATTCGCACTCATAACACTTTCCTCTTTCGATAAAAAATTTACTGCATTATCTGGAACAATAAAGATTCCTGTATTTGCATGAGTACTTATCATGTATATAAATCCATCTTCATACTGTTTAAACTTTGGATAATATTTCTTTTCCCCTATTGTAATTGGTGTATTCCTTTTTAATGCCTCATTTCTAAGATTCGCAATCTCTTTATAATCTGCAACTAAAATATATTCCTCATTTTCAAGTGTATATTCATCTTTTCCATAAAGACGAGCAAGTTTATTATAATCACTTAATCTAATAAAAGTTTCTGTTGTATCAAATTCCATTAATGGGTATTTTTTATAAACTTCTTCATAATAAGTTCCAAGTGTATCTTTAAATAAGATATCATTACTTGTATATATATCAAATTCTACAATGTCTTTTAAATTTTCTTCTACATTAAAATCAAATCTCTCTAAAGTTTCTCTTAATGTTATATTAGAATCTTCTATCATATTCTCATTATACATCCATGAACTTTGAATAGTCTCTTCTTTTAAATCAATCTTTTTACTAAACTGAATATCAACAGGGGCTAATGTTTTTAAATTAGAAGTCATTGAATTTTTAATAGAAAGAGCAGAAGATAATACACAAATTGTAATAAATAACATTAAACAGATAACGGTCATAGAAAACACAGTTGTATTCACTTTACTACTAATTTGTCTTACAATAAAACTATTTAATCCTTTATAATATAATTTCTTCATGTGCGTTACAAGAATTAAAATTAAACCAGATAATGACCAAAATATAAAAAATGTTGATACTGCTCCTAAAATAATTGGCTTAAAAATATAAGTTGCATCACTAATTTGTGCGATTCCTCCAGTTACCAAATAATAGGCATATCCAAGTATAGTAGCTGATAATATAAATATAATAGTGCAAAGAATCGGATTTTTAAGTTTTATTTGTTCACTTTTTTTACTTCCATGTAATAAATCAATTAGTTTACATTTACTAATATTTATGGTATTAAAAATCATAACTAAAAGATACATAATTCCAAAATAAATAAGTGTTTTTATACATGCACTATGAGAAAAAGTAAAAGCAAATTCAGTTAAGTCAGCTTCAAACATATTTGCTACTAACAAACTCATCAATTGAGAAAGTAACACTCCTACTCCAAGACCTACAAATAAAGAAATGATACCAATCAAAAAAGTTTCAAAAAAGAGTATCATTGATATTTTTCTTTTACTCATACCAAGAGTTAAATAAATACCAAATTCTTTATTTCTTCTTTTGATTAAAAATCTTGATGCATATATAATTAAAAATCCTAATATAAACGATACAAATACACTCACACCAGATAACATATTCGTCATAAGTTTAATAATATCTCTTGTATCTTTTGTCACATCAAGTAAAACAGTTTGACTTTCTATGGCATTAAATACATAGAATATTGCAACTCCAAGAATGAGTGTAAAAAAGTAGATGGCATAATCTTTTAAACTTTTCTTAATATTTTTTAATGATAGTTTAAAGAGCATCGTTTAAATCTCCTCCTAATAGAGTTACTACATCTATAATTTTATCAAAAAATTCTTTTCTACTATTCTCTCCTCTTATAATTTCATTAAATATTTTGCCATCTTTAATAAAGATAACTCTACTGGCATAGCTAGCTGTAAAAGCATCATGAGTTACCATTAAAATTGTTGCTTTTAATTCCTCATTTAAATGATTAAAACTTTCTAACAACATTTTTGCTGATTTGCTATCTAAAGCTCCTGTTGGTTCATCCGCTAAAATAAGTTTTGGATTTGTAATAATGGCTCTTGCAGATGCCACTCTCTGTTTTTGTCCTCCACTCATTTGATATGGATATTTATTTAATACACTTTTTATATCTAATTCCTCTGCTACTTTTTTAATTCGTGCCTCTATTTCATTTGCTCTTATATTTTGAATGGAAAGCGCTAAAGAAATATTTTCATAAGCTGTAAGTGTATCTAATAAATTAAAATCTTGAAAAATAAATCCTAACTCTTCCCTTCTAAAGCGATTTAAAGAAGACCCCTTTAATTTAGTAATATCTTCTTCAGCTACATAAATATGTCCACTTGTTACTTTATCAATTGTTGAAATACAATTTAATAAGGTTGTTTTCCCCGAACCAGAAGACCCCATAATAGCTACAAATTCCCCTTTTTCTACTTCAAATGATATATTATCAATTGCTTTTGTAAGTGAAGACCTACTTCCATAATATTTTTCTATTTTATCAATTTTTAAAATCCGCTGCATAATCTAACTCCTTTCTTATCCATCATATTAAAAAATATAGAATTTGTCGTTTGTTTTATCTTACAAAAACCTTACAATATTGTAAGGTTACTTCAAAACTTCATAATAATTGTTTTTTAAAAAAGTAATAGAAACTTTTGTATATTCACATTTCTTTGAATCTATATCTATTTTATGACCTAATTTATGACATAAATTTTTAGCTATGAATAAGCCCATTCCTGTTGATTTTGTTTTGATTCTACCATTATGTCCTGTAAATGATTTATCAAATACTTTGCTAATATCTGATAATGGAATGCCAATTCCGTTATCCTCAATCGTTAAAACTACCTTTTCTCTTTGCTCTTCCACATTTATTTTAATATAAGAAGATTTTTTTTCATCTTTATATTTAATACTATTCGCAAGTATCTGACTCATTATAAATTCCAACCATTTAGAATCTGTTAATACTTCTATCTCATTCATATCAACAATAAAATCAATTTTATTTTCTAACAAATCATCTTTGTATTTAAGCGCTATTACAGATATAACTTTAGATAATGAAACAGTAGTAATTAAATAATCCTTATGAGCATTTTCACTTCTTACATAATAAAGAATTTGTTCTACATAATCTTCTATTCTTCTCATTTGTTCTAAAGATTTTTTATGAAAAATATTTTTATGATTGTGTTCCATTAAAACAAAACTAGAAATAGGAATTTTTACTTCATGTATCCACATTTCCACATATTCTTTAAAATCATTCATTTGAATTTCATATTGTTTCAAATTTTCTATCATAGATTTATTGATTTCATAAAGTGTTTCATAAAGTAAATTTCCTTCATAAAAATTAGGTTTAGAAAGCATTTCTAATACTAAATATTTTTTATCTAATTGCTCTAAATAAGAAAGTAATGTATCATAAAAAAACTTTTTTCTATAAAAATCAATCAATAATAATAAAAGAAATAACAATATAAAGAAAATAGAAATGATGACAATAACAATCATATCAGTTTTAAAAGCTAGTAAAAATAAAAATAGAAAAATAAAAAGAAAACTAAACAGTAAAACTGCATATATTTTATCTTTTATATAATACTTCCATTTCATAATAATATATACCCATAACCTTTTCTAGTTTCAATCGCATCTTCATATCCAATTTCTTTTAGTTTTCCTCTCAGTCTACTAATATTTACAGTTAGAGCATTATCATTAATATATTCATGATTATTCCATAAAGCTGTCATAAGTTCATCACGTGTTACCATCTTTTCTTTATGATTTACTAAATAAGAGAATATAATCATTTCATTTTTTGTCAAACATACTTCTATATGATTTCTTTTTAAGATTCCTCTTTCCCTATCAATTGTAATTTCTTTATAACTAGTAATTTCATTACTTTCATTTAATCTTTTAAATATATTAGAAATACGAAACAATAAAATATTTGGATGATAAGGTTTGGTAATATAATCATCTGCCCCATACATCATAGATAATAATTCATCTGCTTCACTATTCTTACTGGTTACCATAATAACAGGAATAGTATTATTTTTTCTTATTTTTTGAAGTAATAATTCTCCATTTATATAAGGAATATTTATATCAAGTAATATTAAATCTGCACTTACTTTATTTATCTCTTCTTCTATCTCTTTAAAATTTTTTAATACTATTGGTTCATAATTAGAGTTATAAAGTAATTCAGATAATTCATTACAAATTGTTTCATCATCTTCTATAATAAGTATTTTCTTCATATGATTCCTCCATTACTATTTATTATAACACTAAATAAATTTTCTTTTCTTACAATACTGTAATATTTATCTTTTATCTATTTGACTATAGTAGCATTTTATGTTATACTGTATACAGATGAAGAAAACTTCATATAATAAAAAAAGAGGATACATTTGATATTTCTCCGTCAAGTGTTTTCTCTATTTAAATTTAGATTGGACACCTTTCAACAAAATGATTGGTGTTTTATTTTGGCTCAATCCCTGTTCTTAAAGATTAAAATCGTGTAAAAAACGATAACTAGAGCAAATGCTACTAATTTCATTTAATTGGATTCTTTTTATAAACTTAACATTCATACAAAATCTATTCATAAAACACAATATTTATAAATAGAGTAAAACACCTTAACTATCTAAATGTACCTCATTTACATTACACTATTTATCTACTACAAAGTAAACCATTTTAATAGATATTCAGCTTATTTTTTAAACATACTATCTATGTGTCTAACATAACCCGCTTCATGCTTTTCTACTAACTCAGAATAACACAAAGAAAAAATATTTTTAATCAAACAAAGATATTTGCTCATTTGTTTTAATTTCTTTCTGATAAGCTTTTATAATATCTTCCATTCTATAAAGAATACCATATTTTTCACATTCTTCTATAAACACTTGATATAACTCCTTATAATTAGGGACAAAACATTGATACATATTTCCATACTTCTTTATATATTTCAGTTTTAAATTTGGAAAATACTGATCTAGCATTTTATAATAATAATCCCTTTGATTATCTCTTAATGTCATCCCCATATAAGTATGAATAAATTTTGCGCCGTTTAAATATGCTAACTTTACTAATAATTTGATATCTTCTTCCTTATCAGTAATAAAAGGAAGAACAGGATTCATCATAATTCCAACAAAAATACCTTCTTTACTTAATAATCTAACTACTTCTAACCTTCTACTAGATACACATACATTAGGCTCTATTTTTTTAGATAATAAGTCATGAGGAGTTGTAATTGTAAACTTCACAATCACATTATTTTTCTTTTGAATCTTTTTTAATATATCAATATCTCTTAAAATCAAATCACTTTTCGTATCAATAGAAACACCATAACCATATTTATTTAATAACACTAAAGCACCCCTAGTCATCTTATATTTCATTTCCATAGGATTATAAGTATCAGACATAGAACCAATACCAACTACTCCTCTTTTCTTCTTATGTACTAACTCTTTCTCTAAAATAGAAAGAACATGTTCTTTTCCTTTTACAATATCAAAATTATCTATACGATAACAGTTACTTCTACTATCACAATAAATACAACTATGTAAGCATCCTCTATACAAATTCATATTATAGTCTATACCATACCATTCATTTCCATACTGTACTTTAGATAAAACTGTTTTAACTTTTACAAATTCCATTACTGATACAACTTTGCAATACTATTCTTATTTAATAATGTATTATTTACAAATTTTCCATCTTTAAAAACAGCCCAATTATTAAAAATACATGGAACATTCTTAGCTTTTTCTAATGTATCTACTTTATAAAAATTAATTTTAATATGATTTTCTTTTCCATATTCTTCTATCTCTTTTATACTATTTATGACAAAAGGACACTCAAAACTATAATAAATTGTTAAATCTTTACTATCAATTTCCATTTTACGTGCTTCACTGCAAAATTGTGGAATTTTAGAATGAAATGGGAGTGCAAGTAATTCATAATCTCCAATTGTATCTACAACTTTAAAACCATACTTTATATAAAAATCTTTTTCTCCTAAAAAAGGTTTTTTCTTTTTTGATGAAATCACACAAATACCATTTTTTCCTTGTCTTTTCGCGTTTTCAATAACATATTCTAATAATTCTTTTCCATATCCATTACCTTTAAAACTACCTGCTACCCATAAACAATAAATATATAAATAATGATCACCTTCTACAGGAACAAAAGCTTTTTCTAAAGGAGAATATTCAATAAATACTTTTCCTTGTACATTTAATTTTCTAAAAACATGTCCTTCTTTTATTCTTTCTTTTAACCATTCTTTTTTCGCATTTACTCCATCTTGATGTTTTTTATCTGATATTGCACAACATAAATGTTCTTTTTCTATATTCTCTAATGTGATATTGATATATTCATTCATTTTAGTTCTTCCTTCCTTATTACCCTATATCGTAATACTGTTTTTAATTTTTCTTTTGATACTTTTCTAGCATCCGTTAAATAAATTTCTCTATGTACTATAGATGTTATTTTTAAATCATTTTTCGCAATAAAATCTTTCATTTTATTAAAACTCTTTTCTTCACTATCATATGAACCTATATGTAACATCTGAACCGATAATCCGTCTTCTATTTCCTCTAAATAAATTTCTTCTAATAATGAATTAGGATGTTTTTCTTTTACCATAAGTAAAGCTTTTTCAAATAGTCCATAATCTACAAAACTAGGTTGTTTTATCATAATTGTGTAAAGTAATTCATCTTTATTAAATTGACCCCCTTGTTTTCCCTTTTCTGTCATATCCCATAGTCCTTCTAGTGGATAAACTGTATAATCAAAATATCCATTAGGTATGATTCCTTTTTTTGGCATCATTTTAATCGTATAACTTATTTGATACAGACAAGTAATACGATTTTGAAAATCTTTCTGATTAGGATTTCCTTTCCCTTTTATACAAATATATGTAGCCTTAGGAATTGTTACTAATGTTGAAATTTCTTTTGGTAAGTAATATTCCTTTTCTTCTTTTCTCCATTCATACTTCATAAACTTTCCTCCAGTAATAATATATCAAAATAAATATGACAACAGTTTGTCATATTATTGATAATTGATTATCATTTTCTCTACTTTCTCTTTTACAATCCTTTTTACATCCTCTGGAGATATTACTTTGATATTTTCCCCAAATGATAATAAATAACCATATACCCAATCATTTAATGGAATTTCCATTTGTACAATGAAATCTCCATTTTCTAATTTTGTAATAGAAGATGTATCAAATTCATCATAAACTCTATATGATAATTCTTTTTTTATTTCTAGAGTAATTTTTATTTTATTTGTTAAGGATTCAGAATCTATTTTTTTATCTGGTATTGTTCTAGAAAATTGTTCTTCTAATAACATAATTGAATCAATTCTCATCAACTTAAAAAATCGGTAATCGTTCTTGTTTGTATCATAACCAAGTAAATACCATGAATTATATCGGAATTGCAATTGAAGAGGTTCTACATTTCTATCACTAATTTCACCATAAGAATTAAAATAAGTGAATGTTATTTTTCTTTTTTCAATAATTGCTTTTTTAATAGTATTAAAATTTTGTTGATGATCTAATGAATTTTCCCAAATACCAAAATCAACATCTATAAAATTTTCTTCTTCATTTTTAAAGATTGCTTTCATTTTATCTAATAATTTGTTATTATTACAATTTAGTTCATCCATTGTTTGAACTGAAAATAATATTTCTTTTTGCTCTTTTTCTGTTAATAATATTTTGTCTAATGTATAAGTCTCTAATAATGTAATTCCACCATTTTTACCTTTACTCATATAAATTGGAATTTCATAAGAACTAAGTGTCTCTATATCTCTATAAATTGTTCTTACAGAAACTTCAAAATAATCAGCAAGTTCACTTGCTGTTATTCTTTTTTTAACTAATAATAAATATAATATTCCAAATAAACGATTGCTTTTCATCTTATCACACTTCTCTTTTACTTAGTATATCATTTTACATGAAAAAAGATAAAGAAAAAGTTGTATGAATTTATTTTATTTCATGACAACTTCTTCTTACAATATTAACACTTTAATATACTTTTGTAACTGTACCTTTTCCTATTGTTCTTCCACCTTCACGAATACTAAATTCTGTTCCCTTTTCCATAGCAATAGAAGAAATAAGTTCAATAGTTACTGTAGCTTTTTCGCCTGGATTTACCATTTCTATCTTATCAGGTAATGTAATAACTCCTGTAATATCTATTGTTCTAAAAAATAATTGTGGCCTATAATTACTAAAGAATGGAGTATGTCTACCACCTTCATCTTTATTTAACATATAAATATCTGCTTCAAACTTAGTTGATTCCAAAATAGAATTTGGTTGAGCTAATACTTGTCCTCTTGCTACTTGATTTTTTGTTACATCTTTTAACAAAATCCCTACATTATCTCCTATTTCAGCACTTTCAGATTGATTTCTAAACATTTCTATTCCAAGAACTGTAGTAGTAACTTTTTCTTTACTTAATCCAACTATTTGAATAGAATCTCCAACCTTTACTGTTCCTCTATCTATTTTACCAGTAACAACAATTCCTTTTCCAGAAATTTCATATACATCTTCGATTGCCATTAAAAAAGCTCCTGTTTTATCGTATTTCAAATTTGTATTTGAATCTACTTTATTTTCTGTTTCATTCATTTGTTGCTTTCTATTTGAATTTTTTATAAATTTAAAATAACCAAATACAGCAATTCCAATTACTATTACAATAGCAATTATTATGAGAATCATCTTATTACTTTTTTTATTAATTGTATTTCCATTATAATTATTATTCATTATTATCTTAACTCCTTTTTATTTATATCTGTCTTCTGCAATATTTACAAGTACCATTTTTTGAAATCAATATATTGTCTGCTCCACAATAAGGACAATATACAACACGAGTATTTTTCGCTTTTTCTTGTTTCTCTTTCATAATCAAATCATTCTTTTGAGATATTTCAGCATCTCTTTTTTCTTGTTCATGTATATAGGAATAAATAAAATTTTTAACCTTAACAAATAATCTATTAAACGTGAAAGATATAATTAAAAATATAATACCAATTGTTAACAAAAACTTACCATATTTTATCAAATTAATACTATATAGTTCTGAACTGATGATATCATAAAAATAAGGCATTGTAGTTGAATCAAACTTTATTATCTTAAATATACCATTCAAACCACTTGGCAAAAGTATAATAAATCCTATCATAATCAAAAAAAATGAAATATTTCTTTTTTTATAATCACAAATAAAATATCTAAACAAAATAAGGCATATTCCTAGAAATGGGATAAAATAAAGAAAAATCAAAATTATAGGAATGCTTCCTAATAATCTTAAAAGTATCTTATCCTTCATATACAAATCCCCTAATTTTTAAACCAACTATCTATATTAATAAATGTATCATTATCAAATAATCCATTAAATAATTTCATTTCTATTTCAGTATCTTCAGTTATAGGTTGACTCCAGTCAAACTTAGTATCTGTATCCTTATAATACCAACCAAACTCCACTTGAAATTCGCCCATTGTCATATAAAATGATTTACCATCACTTGATAGGAATTTACTTTTAAACATTTTATTAACTGCATCTACAATTATATTTGCGTCCATTACAGTTCCTTTTTCAACTGCATAAGTTTCATATTTTTCTTTTAATTTACTTTGTTCATTGCCTTCCAAGAAATAAATTGTAAAATTAACACAATTAGATGTTTTGCAAACTTTCTTTAAATTATCTGTATCTTTAGCAACTTTTGTACTTGCAAGTTCAATATCTAGAGTAGTATCACCTTTAATAATAATAGTGGTAGTGTATTCTTCAAAATCTTTTTTAATAACCTTAATTTTATAAATACCTGTTGGTAATTTAGTTTCATATAATCCTTTTTCATTAGTTGTAGTAGTCGTTATTAAATTATCATCACTATAAGAATATATTTCAACATCTACATTCTTTAATTTTTCAGTTCCACTAATTATAGTACCTTTTAATGAAAAATCTTTACTTTCTAACATTTTCGTATCTTGAAATGCTTTAGTAATTTTATAAATTGACTCATCACTTAAACCTAAATTTTTTGCTGCTTTAATTACCGCTAACGCCGAATCTTCAAAATTAGAATAAGATGATAACATTAATAAAGAATTATACCAAACTTTAGCCATTTCTTCACGGCTACTAAATGCACCAGCTTCATACATTAGATATGCTGCATGACTTACAACATTTGAATTAGTATGGACTCCGCCTTTATCATGATCAGTAACATATGTTAAGTTATTATCCTTTAAAAATTGTTCTAAAGTTCTTCCATTTGTTAAATAACTATCTGGATAATAGTGTTCACCACCTTTAATACTTGGGTTTTTATAGAAGCCTGGATTTGCTGCACTTCTTAAAATTTCATTACTTTCAGCCATAGTCCAATTTTTACCTTCAATTAAATGACCTAAAACGTCAGCATATCCCTCGTTTAAAGCACCAGTTTCAAAGGCCTTATTTCTATCTTCTTTTTTAGCTGTACTAGCAAAATTAGCAGTAAACGCTACTACTCCATGTGTAAATTCGTGTGCCAATACATCAAGAGAAGCACTTAATGATTTACCATTCCAATCACCAATATACATTTGATTTGTCAAAGAACTCCACATTGCATTGTTTAAATCTTCTTTTGAAAATGTTGAAGCCGTAACACCTAAATTAATAATTATTTTACTTCCTTTATTATCGTAAGAATTTCTACCTAAAACATTTTTATAGTAATCATATATAGTTTCATAATTAGCCATCGTAGTTATCGCACTTTGAATAAAAGTTTCATTTTCCCATGTCATATCTATTTTTCCATTTTTAATATCAACTACGATAGGAGTAGTACCTGGAATAGCACTTGCTAATGTACTAAATGCAGGACCAATTAGTCTATAATCAGCAATAGATATTTTCCTTTCTGGATCGTAAAAATTGTATCTATTTTTTGCTCCACCAAGCAAATCAAAATATTCTTCTAAATTTATTGTATATGATTTATTATCCATACCAGTTCCAGTATATGAATACGTGCTAGAATAGTCAAATACACTTGTTTCAGTTATTATTTCACCAGTATTAGCATCAACAATAAATTCGTCAGCATTAGTACTTGAATAACCTTTAACAACGTAAATTAAACTTTGACTTTCATATTCAGCCCAAACATATAATTCATTACTCATAATAACCAGATCTTCACCAAGAATATTTTTTATTTTTGTTTCAATATCTTCTTTAGATGTTTTAGGGTTTACATCTACATCTATGTTAGGAATATAATATCCACTTAAACCATTTATTTTCCCATGTTTATCAACAATAACAATTATATTTTGCTTATATACTGGAACATTATTATAAATTTGCTCAAACTTATAATAGGTCATATCTTCATTTGTTTCTTCAGAAATCAGTTTTAACTCTTCTGAAACGTCTTTAAATTTCATTTCATCTTTTATATTTTCAAGAACCTTTAATACGTCTTCGCTTGAATTAATAGTATCTGAACTAAAAGATCCATCAATAAATTTAGGAATATTTCCTTCACTATAACTATAAGATATTTCACTTTTTTGGTTAGTGCTTCCATAATTATTATTATTTCTTTTTTTCATAAACCATAAAACAAGTATAACAATTAGGACAATAATTATAATTCCCATTATTATAAGAATTGCTTTTTTGTCTTTCTTTGGTTGTACATTTTTAACATTATTATTAAATTGTTGTTGCTGAATTGGTGGTATTTCATTGATTATTTTAGTAGCAGTTGTTACATTTTTATTACTAAGTGATGCTCCACAATTCATACAAAAATCAGAATTATCAGTATTTTGTGTTCCACAATTTTTGCAAAACATAATATCACTCCCTTTCAAAAAAATAACCTAAAATTAGGCTATTTCTTATATTCTTTGTCCTAATTTCTAAAATGATCTACCACACATAGGGCAGTTATTTGCTGTCACATCGCATTGATTTCCACATCCAGGACAATATTTTACATTTGAATTTATATTATTGCTCATTATTTGTTGATTATTTATAGATTGTTGATTATCAATAATTGTAACATTACTATTGACTGGTGCTTGATTATAGTTTGCTTGTTTACTATAATTAGTCATTTCATTACTTTTTTTATAGATAAAGGAATGTAAGACTAGACATATAACACCTAACCATAAAGTAAAGAAACCCAAACCATGTTTTAATGATGTTCCAAGATCAACTCTTAAAAACAAAATAATTACAAATGCCGCAATTAGTATAGTTGGTAGTATTGATAATTTAGGATTAGCATTTTTTATTTTGCTTCCCATATTAGAATTAAACATTTGAGGAACATAATTTTCTACAAAATCTTTAAATATAAATAATAGATTAGCAACTATTAAAGCCATAACTATTTTTCCTTCTAAATATTTATATAAACATATTTTAATAGAATATCCTAAAAATGAATATTGATAATATGGTAAAATCGTTCCTAAAAACAATAAAATTAATCCTGCAGCACCTAAATATCTTTTGTTTTTTAATTGTTCTAACATTTTATAACTCCTTATCCAAACATATTAAATATATCACTTAAATCACCAGTAGATGCCATAAAAAATTTCATATATATGTAATACCCTGCAACAATTAGAATAGATAAACATATAAGATTAAAGTAATATTTTGCATTTCCTTCCAATAGAATTTCGTTATTGATAGTTTCATATATAATTATCAAAGTATAAACTGCACCAAAGATTGTTACTCCCACTCCAAGTGGGGCATAAATCATTGTTAATAATGGAGAAAGGAGTAAGGCACATAGTAACATTGGTACAACCGAAATTGCTGTAACTCCTAAAAGTCTTGAAAAATTAGGTTGTTTTTTAACAACAAGTCCTGCAATATAATAAACACAAGCAACTACGAATATGATTCCTAAATATATCAAAAAGGTTTGTCCGATTACTTGTATATATTTTATTTCTTTTAGATTTTCCCAAACCCATTTCACTTCATTTGACCAATAAGATGTTACTCTTACAGCACTAATCATAGTTTTCACTAATGTTACTAAAGTTGCTATACAAGAAATGATTAAGGCAATAACAATAGAATTTTTAATATTTTCAAATTCATTTAACTTTTCTTTAAAAGTAGTAGATGGTTTTAATATAGTAGAAAAAACAATATGAAAATATTCACCGATTGACAGTTTTATTTTTTTACTATTATTTAAATTATTAACACTTATATTTTGCTGTTGATAATTTTGAGTTTGCACTATTACAGGTTGTTCATTATTTATCATATTCATATTTTGTTCTGTTTGAGAATAATTCATTTGAAGTTGATTACCACATTTTATACAAAATTTTGATTCTTCTGCATTTTGAGTTCCACAATTTGAACAAATCATAAGTTACCTCCATTTCTATCTGTAGTATCCTTTATCATCTTTGCTATCATATTATTTTCAGTAATAGAGTCTATTACTTTACTTGTAGTACTTTGCGCATTTACATTTGTATTATTAGCACCATTCATCCTTGAATTTGAAAGTCCACTTAATCTTCTAACATATTCATCTTGTTTTCTTAAATTGCTCATTTGAGTTTTTGTTTCTGATTCATACTTATGTCTAGCATTAGAATTACGATATCTTGTAAACATTACAAAGAAATATATAAATCCAGATAGTAGGAATAACCAGTTATAATCAAAATCAATAAATAACATAGCTAAAATACCTAATAATTCACCAAATGCAGATACTCCTACTAATTTAGGCATATGTATTGGTACACTTCCCATTGTCTCTTTTGTTCTTGCATTTACTGCTACATAATGTAACACTTTTTTATTTCCATTTACTTGTTGATAACTATACAGCCAAACTGGCAAATATGCTGCTTTCCATTGCTCACCTTTTACATCAAATTGTTCATTTGACCAAGCAACTCCTCTATCATACTCTTTTAAAGTATTATTCGCTGAAAATCTAGCAATATCTTTTGACTGAACATTTACTAACGTTCTAAGTTCTTCTATATTCGTATCTCTTCGCTCTGATGTATATCCCTTTAAATAATTCGCATTATATTTTACACAGTTTTCGACATCAAACGGCATAATAGCATTAATGACATTATTAGTTTTGTTTGAATGATTATTTAATCTATCAGAATTAGATTCAATCGTTAAACTATTGATTGCTAAATCAAATTCTCTTCCAACATTATATAAATCAGCATCATAATATGTTCTAGCATTTTCGCCACTACCTTTGGTATACCTTCTAACTAATTTTTCTCCTTGTCCTACTAATCTTGCATGAGCATTTAAATCAACTAACATATAAGGAAAATATACTCCCATTATATTATCTGTAGTAAATTCTTCTCTAAATTTGGGATGAGCAAAAAATTTTCTTTTTCCTACAAATTTTTCTATTTCTGCCTTTGCTGTATCTTTATTGATATTAAAAGGTAATACAACATCTGGAATACTACCATTAGGAATTTGCTGATTTACAGATAATGTATTTCTACACCAATGACATCTAGCTTGTGAAGCAGAAGAAGTATCAATGACTACTTCTGCTCCACAGCTACTACATTTAAATGTTAAAACATCATTGGTATCAGCCACAATATCTGTTGCACCTGAACCAATTACTCGACCTTGTAATTGATTAATATCTGTTACCATGCCTGTAATCTTTTCAGGCTCAAATTCATATCTGCAAAAATTACATCTTAATTTACCTGTATTTGTATTTACCATGATATCAGTTGAACCACATTTTGGACATTTATCTTGTCCATCTTTAGCACCTACATCTGTTTTTACAATCATAGGCTCATTATTATTTGCAGGAGTCATATTTGAATAATAACCTTCTTGCATAATATTATATTCCTAATATTTGAGATTTTAATTTGTCATAATCTTCTTGTGTAATTACTCCTGCATCAAGCAATTTTTTTGCTTCTAATAATCTTGTGGTAGAATCAGATTCTTGTGCATTATTTGATTGTGGTACTTGTCCATTTTGACCAAAATTAGGCTGATATGTTGAACCTGTATTTGGTTGCTGCATTGCTCCCATCATATTGCCTGCTGCATTCATTCCCATTCCCATAAAAGCCATACCTGAACCACCATTTTCTCCAGCTGCTTGCATTCCTCTTGCTGCAGCTTGTTGCATAAATGAATTTCCTCTTGCTCCTGATAAAGCATCTGCTTTTTTAACATCTTTCATTAATTCTTTTGTATCTTCATCATATTCAATTGCTAGAATTGCTGTTTTAACTATTTCAAGTCCTCTATCACTTTTCCATTGATAACCTTCTTCTACTGCTACAGTTAAACTTTGCGCAAAGCCAATTTGATCTCCTTGAATCTTTGACATACGATTTCCCTTACTTGGATCATTCGTATAATTAGAAAATGCTGCTGATAAACTTCCTACTACTTCATTAAATAATTGTCCTGCAGCATCATTATCTAAATCTGCAAAGTCAAATATTGGTGCATTAGGCTGTAAATATTTCGCTGAAACAAAGTTTTTTACAAATAACAATGGATCTACAATTTTTAATGTATAGGTTCCTCTTGTTACTGCTCCAACTTGTGTTCCAAAAAATGCATCATCCCAGTAAATTTCTGATTGCGTTCCAAATCTATTATTAGGAATTTCTTTTAAATTTACGTAAAACGCTAATTGTTGGCTTCCTGGTTGTCCACCAAATTTTACTTTTTCCCATGTTGATTTAATTGTTTGCCCAAAAATGCCATCGCCAGCAAACATAGACTTTGAATTGATATCATCTGATCTAAACTCAAATCCTCCTGGCTCAGCAATAAATCCTGTAATTGCTCCATCTTGCATTGTAATAAGTGCTGTGCCTTCTGGTACTACAATTTTACTTCCATTTGTTATAATATTTTCGTTTCCTTTATAATTTTCTCCACGACCATTATTTTGTCCTTGTGGTACTGCTTGAAACAATGCTGCAGTTCCTGGAACTCCTGATTTAGGTCCATAAAAATCTTTCCATTGATCTGCAAGTGTACCACCTAAGGCACCAGAAAAAGCTTTAATAAATCCCATATTTTCTACCTCTCTTCTTAGTATTCATTATAAATAGAGGAACAATAATTCATTTCAATATCTTTCTACACAATCAAAAAGAAAATATCCACTAATTATTTTTGTTCTACTTCTATCTTTTTTGATTATAGCATACTTTTATAAAAAAGTTGCACTATTTTTGCTATTTTAATAAAAAATATACAAAAATCATATATAAAAATTGCATTATTTTTGTAGGATAATAGTAATATAAGCAAAAATAGTTAAGAAAAGAGGTATCTTATGGAATTTAAAAAAGATGATGAAAATTACATTTACGAAATAATTAGTAAAAATGTTAAAAAGTATAGAAAATTAAAAGGTTGGACACAAGAAAAATTAGCCGAAGAAATCAATTACTCATTATCATTTATTAGTGGTATTGAATCTGCTCATCATCAAACATTTTCATTAGGAGCAATCTGGCGAATATCACGAGTTTTAGATATTGATTTTTGCAAGTTATGCGAAGATGATTCTTTACCAAATAAATCTAAATATATAAAATATAAATGTGACACATGTGGTGAGGAAACTAAACTACCAGCTAAAATGGTAAAAATTTTTAAAAATATA
>CANSDD010000012.1 GCA_947645535.1 uncultured Mycoplasmatota bacterium | reverse complement strand
GCATTCCATTTTAAAAATTGACAAAAATAGATTATTTTGCTTTTCTGTAATAGCAATAAAAATAAATATCGGAAATCTACCTAACAGATACTTAAAATGTACAAAAATAAGGATACAAAAATGATAAATTCATTATTTTACTTAAGACTAATGGTGTGCTAGAATGCATTCCATAAAGGAAAAAAATGATGAAAAAAATTATGGAACCTTTAACTTTAATTGATTACTTTTCAGTAAAACATGAAGATCTTCATAAATTATATGATAGAAACAGAATCAGAAATTATTATTTAAAAATTGATAATCATACTTCAAGGGAAAAAATATCTATTCTATTTGATGGAATGTAGAAAGCAATGTTTTATAATACGAATCGTTTAAAATATTCTTGTAAACTTTTATCTTATTATTTAAATATTCCATATGGAGAATTATTAAAATCATTAAGTCTAGGAAAAAATGAATTAGATAAAAGAAATATAAATAACAAAGGATAGAGAGCAGATTATGTAGCTAATTATGAAAATTACTGGTCTTTCTAAAGAAAAAATTGAATTATATATAAATTGAAAAAATGTAGGAAATCTACATTTTTTACTGTTCTAATATCCAAGTTTCATATCCACCATTGATATTTATCACATGATAACCTAAATTATTTAAAATTTTACAAACAGAAAATATACTTATTCATCCTCTAATAACCAATCAATTATATTTTTATGAATAATTCCATTTTGTGAAAAATCATTTGTGTCTGTAGAAATAACATATTTTGGATAATTATCTGCAATATTATTATATGCCCCAAATTCCCTTTCTATTACTGATTCACCAGCTAATATAAACGTGACCTGTATATATATTTTTTTCTCAAATCTTGTTGCAATAAAATCAATTTCACCATTTTCTAAACTTCCTACTTTAACATCATAACCTCTTGTTAATAATTCATTATACACAATATTTTCCAAATAGGCGCCCATCTGTGGGCGTTTTGAAGTATTCATAATCTGCCCTATTCCTAAATCAGTTAAGTAATATTTATATTTTCCATTTAATATTCTTTTTCCTCTAACATCATATCGCTCAGCTTTACTAATTAGTAGAGCCTTGGACATATATTCTAGATAATTATATAAAGTATTTTTCGTAACCCCTCTATCATCATTTATACTAAAATATTTCACTAAGTTTTCTGCTGAGAAAATCTGTGATGGAGTTGTCACAATATATTCCACTATTCTATTAAATAAATCTAAATCTTTTATTCCAAATCGTTCTACAATGTCTTTTATTACAATAGAATTATATATATCAAGCAAATATGTTTTTATTTGTTCCTCAGAATCAAAAACAAATCTTTGAGGTAAACCTCCCCATTTTACATAATCATCAAAATATTTTCTTAATTCATATTTATCATAATCCATAATTCCTTTTAACTCACATAATTCTTTAAATGTAAAAGGAAAAATTTTAAAACTTACATATCTACCAGCCAAATGTGTAGCAAGTTCACCAGACAATAAATCACTATTGGAACCAGTAATAAATATAGAAGTATTTTTAGTTGCTCTAAATGAATTAACAACTTTTTCCCAAGAATCAACATTTTGTATTTCATCAAAAAATAGATAATATTTTTCACCATCAATAATTTTACTTTTTATATATTCATTTAATTTTTTAGGATTTGTATATTCATTACAATCAAAATCTTCAAAATTAATATATACAATGTGATTATCATCTACTCCAGTTTCTCTTAATTCATCCATTATTTGCCTTAAAATAACTGATTTTCCACATCTTCTGATTCCAGTTATAACTTTTATTAAATCTTGATTATAAAATGGTCTTATTTTAGATAAATATTCATTTCGAATAAGCATAATATCACCTTTTCTAAAATTATTATACTACCCACATTTATTTTTGTCAATTTTGTATCTTTAAAAATACAAAATTTCTCTTTTTTTTAAAAAAGTATTATATATAATACTTTTTTAAAAATACAGTAATTTACATTTTTTACTGTTCTAATATCCAAGCTTCATATCCACCATTGATATTTATCACATGATAACCTAAATTATTTAAAATTTTACAAACAGAAATACTCTTTTTCCCATGTGTACAATAAACATAATATGTCTCATTTTTATCTAAATAACTACTTGGCTTAGTAATCAATTTTTCAAATGGAATATTTTTAGCATTTGGAATATGATGATTATTGTAATTTTCTATTGTCCTTAAATCAATAACATTGGGACTTGATAATTTAAGAAAATTACTAATTGATATATTTGGTACCATTTTTATCACCCATTATAGTTTATGATGATAAATTATTTTTATAAATGATAAAAGTACAAAAAAAGACCATTACTGATCTTTTCTAAAATAATTTTATTAGGCTGAATAATTGATGATTGCATCTACACAAGTCCAAATGCCTTCATCACCAGCTACTAATCCCATCACAAGTTGTACAATTGTTACAATGAAGAATACAATAGCTGCTGCCACAATACGTTTAATAAATGTTTGCTGTCCTTTTTTGATTTCATCTTCTTTTTGCGCCATAACAGCTTTACCTAAGTCTAACATACCCCAAATAATTAATAAAATTGGAACTACAATCTTAATTACAGTAATGGCTGTATGTATAATACTAGCTAATTGACCTGGTAAGCCTGGACTAAACAAGTCTGAACAAACATAATCATCCAATACATTTGTAAAATTTATAAGATTCATCTTTTTACCTCCTCATATATACCTTTACTATACTTGAAATTGCTTACTTTGTCAATAATTACAAGTTAAATAGTCCTAAAATACGTCTTTTCTTGTCACTTTCTTCATCATCTACATTGATCCTGTCAAATCCTAAACGTACTAAAAAACGATTAAGAGCTAAAATATCTCTTTCTCTTTCATCTAATGGTGGAATATTATAAAATACCTTTAAACCTGATTCATATTCAAAATCAAGTACATCTTTTGAACCAAGCAAACTTTGATTTAAGATAACTTTCTTACCTTGTAATTCCTGTAATTTTTTAGGACCAAGCATCATCATTTTATTTAATTTAATTGTAGAAGGTTCTATTAAATAAATGACAGTATGCACTAAAGACTCAGCAACTGTACTATCATTTAAATCTACTAAAATAACATCTGAATTACTATACTTTGCTAATAACCCACCTACTTGATTACTAGAAGTACTAATGAGATCCTTATCCCTAAATAATGGAAAATCTCTTTTATCTACTTCAATTGCTCTCACATCATAATTTTTTTCAAGCTGCCTTTTCATCATATAAATTAAAGTCGTAGCTCCTGACTGTTTCGTTACATTTTTTACACCAATAATTCTAACTCCTCCACCAGACGAGAATCGTTCTCCTCCTGCTGATGATGCTGGACTATCATTATCAATCTGATGAATGTGTGCAACATCACGATAATTATTTGGATGCTCATATAAATACATGATTCCTTCTACATTTTTTGTAAAATTATAAATTCCCATAGAAATGAGTTTTGACAAATATTCAGATGATGTACTATCTGGCGAATCATCTAATAATAATATTACCTTATCCATATCTAAAGATATAGATAATCTTTGTAAATTTTTAATATCTTTATAATTTTTAATAGCTGTAATATCAAGTATCATTCTTTGAAAGAAAAAATTTTCAAATTGTCTAACTAATTCATCGACTTCAAATTCTCCATCAAGTCTCTTAATGACATCTACGTCAAGTTCCTCAAGCATAGATTGATATTTATTTGCTACAATTACATTCATTTCATCACCTTCCTATGGGGCTATATTATAAATTGTTCTAGTATCTCCATGTACTGGTATTTCAACAATACTACTAATAACTGGAATTTCTAAACGCATATATATAACAGCTGTATAATATTTTCCTCTATCTGTACTATGCTCATAAATACAATAAGGGTAATTATCCATTCCTCCAATGAGCATTCCATCTGACACTGCTGGACAATCAGCTAAAGTATTATGTCGATATACACTAACTGGGCGATAACCACTACTTCGGAGCATTGTATCAATTTGATCACTAACACTAGCATCATAACCTCTATTATCTTCAATAAGACTAATAATCTTATTTTTGGCTTTATATGATTTTGAATAACTAAGAGAACACATCAATATCAATAAAGCAACAAAAAGAAAAACAATTACAATCGTATATAAAGAAGATTGTCCAACAGCTTCTCTCATATTTTCAACTCCTAATTTTTAAATTTAACGAACATAAATACTATTTGTTTCTGTAGTAATTGGGATTCTCATAATAGAGCTAATAACAGGGAAATCTACAGTAATATAAGTAGTTACACCATAGCGAATAGTGGGATATCCACCTACTGAACCATTTGTTTGATAGACACAATATAAAGGTGATGTACTGATATTACTCGCAACAGTCCCATCACTCATTGTTTTATCAGGACAATTAATACCACTTATATTATAACCAATAGTCCTTAACGTATTGTTTATTTCAGTAGTAGCTAAATCATTATATCCTTCATATTTTTCAATAATCCCAACAATTCGACTATTCACTTTGTAGGCCTTAAAATAGCTCATGGTTCCAATAAGAATTGCGAAAATCGTTACAATAAATATACCAATAATGACATATAAAAATGGTTGTCCAATACTTTGTTTCATGAGCTATTTCACTTCCTTTTTTATTTTATAAATTATTAAGCAATACACTCCGCATAAGTTGCATCTGCACCATTACAGTCTCCGCCTTCCCATAAGCCTCCTGCGGCAGTACAACATGATTTTCTCTTAGTCGTATTCATCATATTACTAATAAGTGGAGTTGCTACTGCTGTTACAATTGCAATAAGTACAACTGCTAAAATTGTTAAGTTTGCCTCTCCTGCTGCTTCTTTCATTCAACATCACCACCTTTACCTTCTAATATATATATTATATCACACTTTTTCTTTTGTAATCAAGTAATTAAAGATTTATCATCATCATCATCGATATCATAAGTAATAATAAAACTCCTCCTCCAGTTGTAAATAACATCACCATTGTTTTACTTTCCATTCGATCCAAACGTTCTTGATATTTTTGCTCTCTTGATTTATTTTGTAAAGTTGACACAGTTTTAGAAAACAACATCAACTGTTCTTGCTTATTTTCCTGCGACCCTAAACCTAAACGATATAATAAACGCATCATACGCATAGAATCTCTTACTGGATATTCTTTTGCAAAATCCATATAAGGATCAACTGTCATATCACCAGCATCTATTTTCGCAATCATTTTCCTAAGTCCTGGTCTAAATATTTCAGGAGCTGTATCAATTGATTTCGCTAAAGCGACTGGTACAGTATAGTGCTGAATCAATATCTCTAAACTTTTCAAAAAATATGGTAACATTAAATTTATTCTGTGCAAATTTGCCTTATAATATGACTTTAATTGTATATATGGCAATTTAAAAGCTAAAAATCCAACTATAAAACAAATAAGTAACTTTACAAAATTCATACTAGCAATAAAATAGAAAAATAATGCTGCTATAACAATGAGTCCATCTCTAATTCTTCCTGAAAAACATTTTTCTAAATCATAATTATCTCCATATTTAACACTCAATAAAAATTTATAATCATCTTCCATCAGAAATCTTAAATATGGTTCAGTATCTGTAATAAACTTTCTGGTATCTAACTTTTTATTCACTTGAAATATAACAAAGAAAATAATTGCTACAAGTATAAACATTAAATCCATTATATCCATATTATTCAGCTCCTACATCTTCATTATAATATTTTTCTCCACTTAATATAAAATATGTATTGATAATAATAATTAAATGGAGTAAAGCTGCTACCCACCATGTTTCTAGCATTTTTATATAAGTTTCAATACCAAGTAACATTTGAATTAACATTACAAGCAAATAAAGCACGATACCAAATTGTAAAAACTTTTTATGGAACGCTGCACGATCCATACGGTCTCTATAAACACTTTCTACAAGCATATCAATATCAAGAGACATATTTTCTAATGACGCCCCAGCATCTTTAGAACCTTCATTTGTAATTTGTAAAAACAATTGATGCATATTTTTAACAATATAATAGTCATATTTACTATTCATATAATCTAATGATTGGTTGATAGTACCATTCGCATAAGCCAAATCAATCATCATTTTTACATCTGTTAATACTGGATCTTCAAGCACTCCAGATTCATAAACACCTTCAAGTGCTTTAACAAATGACTGAGTGGTTGCAAATTCCATTATTGTATTTGTTGTATACACTTGTATTTGTTCAAATATATATTCACTATATAATCGTTTGCATCTTAAATATGCCAAATAAGGAATCATCGCAACAGCACAGCAAACATAAATAATAGAAATAACTAAGTTATAAAAGTAAAGATAAGAAATTACTGCTGCACCTACAGCAAATATACCAACTTGAAGAGCATATTGCTTTGGAGTATATTCTTGACCTAAATCTTTAATTTTCTCTCTTACAACTTTGAAACTAAAAGGAGCATATTGATTATATAAATTAGATATGTTTGTTGTAATGTATTTATAAACACTATCTCCAGTATTTTTACGATAAACTAAAACAAATATAAAAATAACTGAGACAATGAAGAAAATCATGAAATTCATATTATCCCTCCCTTTTTATTCAAATAATATTTCTGCTTGTGTGTTTTGATTTACTACATTAGGTCCAGTTGAAATACCTGTATTAACCATTCCATTCATATTTGGAAGTGGAATATTAGTAGTCATATTCCTAGTTACAGCTACAACTTCATCTGCTGCATTACTTTCTCCTTCTTTAATAATATCTTTTGGAAGCGTCACACCTTGTGCATCTAAATAATCGATTAAATAACTACTAGGGGCTTTTCTATATACATTTCCAGTTGTAGACTTTTTATAAATCGTATTATAAATTGCATTATTATCTTTATCTACATAAAATTCTGTTACTTCCCCTATTTCACGTACAAATCGTTTTGTGACTTTATCCTGATACCCTCTAATATAAACTCCAATTTGTATATACCTATAAATAGACTTTAAAAACTGTTCAATATCTTGATTTGTCTCTAACAAACTATACATACGGTTTGGTATAGAAGCAGCTTTATCGGCATGAATTGTAGATAAGATATAATGTCCAGAAGAAATAGAATTACGTACTGCAAGTACTGCTTCAGCACTACGAACTTCGGATAGTAATATCCACTTAGGATTCTGTCTCATACAAGTAACTAACACATCTGAATAAGATGCAATATTGTTCGTTTTCATAGCTACAATATCTCTATGTGGAAAAATTCGATCAAGGTGTAATTCGAGTGTATCTTCTATTGTAATTAACTTTTCATCTTCTTTTGTTTTTGAAGCTAAATATTTTACAAACTCTGTTTTACCTGATCCAGTTTCTCCACAAACAATGATATTACAATGACCTTGAACACATTTTTCTAAAAAATCATGAATATCAAGTGTAATATATTTTTCCGCTAAAATTTTGTCCTTTTCTAAACGTATTTTAGCTGGTGTTTTACGAATAACCACCGCAATTCCATTTCTTGCAATAGAATCATGGACAAAGTTAAGACGTAGTTCAGCACTCTCTGCATCTAGAAACGGATGAGCCATATTAAAAGTTTTTCCCATTACATTAGAACATTGAAAAGCTAACTTTTCCATAAATGCATTATTGATTGCTGGATTTTCATCTCTATAAATACCACGCGACAATGTTTTTACCCAGATTTGTCCTCCATTACTATAAGAAACGTCAGTAATATCATCTGCATCTAGATATGGTTTTAATGGCCCAAAATCTATCTGTTCAAACATATTTTCATTCATAATTATTCACCTGTTTCATCTGGATTTGTAGTAACACCTGAATCAGTTTCTTCAATTACTACAGTATGAGAGTTGATAAAATCTTTTAAGTATTGCGTACTTACCTGTGTTTCTCCTTCTTCATCTACATAAGCACCATGAGGTACTGGAAACAATACCACACTATAAGTACTAGTCATATAACTTGCTTTTCTAAGTAAAATATGAATATCCTCTTGTACTCCAAAAATTAAATATGCTGGTGTTCTATTTTCTGCTGTATTTTCAAATACATTTTTTCCTTGACTATCTTTTACTGCTAAGACTTCTACATTTTCAAGTAATTTTCCTACCATGATTCTTTTATTCTCATCAACAGCCTTCATATAAATATCAATTTTATTTTCTGGAAATATAGAATTTCCATATGATGTTTCCATATTAACTGGAAAGTTATAAACTACTTCTCCTTTTTTAACATTTACAAAAGCTGAATCAGGTAAATCTTCTTTATTTACTAAAACTCCTTTATAAAACATACTCCCTCTTGGAACAACTGTATTGTAATTTGTATATTTCCCAACAATCTGAGAACTATAACGCTCTACATTATCACTAATTGCAATAGAAGGTATTTTAATTGTTTCAATATCATCTTTTGTAATTTGTGTTCTTGGTTGAATTTCCCTTTTGGCAACAGGAATACTAATTTCCCTAGTTGCCTCATTTATTTGTTTGGTATATCCCCAATATAGTATTCCTATAATTAAAACTACACCAAGAATTGTTACCGTATTTTTATTTCTTAAAAAACGTTTTAAAGTAATAATAATATTATTCATTTTCCTCTCCCTTTCTATTTCTAATATGGTGTTTCCAATATAGCATCTAACCTGTTGATAATATCAAAATCCATTACTTCTCCTACTCTAGCCTGTTCTGTACTAGCAACTTGCAGACTTACTTTAGGAGGCTGTTCATGCACATCATAAATCTTTACTACATAAGTACGAGATAAAGAGGCATTTTCAGCAAATCTTCTAATAAAATTTTCAACAAATTTTTCTCCATCAATACGAATTGTTAAATCAATTCGATAAGCTGCCAAATCAAACGCATCATACATAGCAGCCTCTGTCGTTTCTTTTAATAAATGATAATTATGTTCATCTGTATTTGTCATAGATTGGAAAAAGTATACAAAAGCAATTGATACAATTCCAATACTAACAATAAATACAGCCCATACAGATTCTCTCATATACTAATTCCTCCTTTAACCTTTTTCATTAGCAACTACCACCTACTGCACATCCATTAAGTCCAGGAAGTGTTCTTAAATAATTACTTGTACAATTTCTACCACTTCCATCACAGTCCATATCAAAATCATTATAATTAGTACCATCATTATGATTTCTAATTTGACGAATAAGTGCTGGTGTTAATGTAATTTCATACATTGGCTGTAAATTATAAAGCTGATTTCCACTTACTCCACGCCCATATTCTACGGCATCTTCATTTCCAATCCAATTCGCACCTGGTGTCCTTCCTGTACCTGATGTTCCTGGAAACGGATCTGTTAATGAAACTGGGCGATAAACTAGATTTAATCCTTCAAATCCTGGAACTGGTGTACAAGGTGGTGTTGTACAAGATGGAATTGGTGTACAAGGACCTGTTGTACAAGATGGCGGAGTGATAATTGTATTATCCACAGTATATTTACATGAAAACTCATATGAAGTAATAGATGGTGAATTTTTATCTCCTACTTTGTCAAAATTTGTTTTCTCTGATGTTACTCCTTCTGGAGAATATCGATTTATAAAGTTTAATCCGATTGGATAATCTCCACTTGGTCTCATATATTCTACATGTAAAGCACTATATCCAAGTGCTAATGCATATTCTCCTGCTGCTAAAGGTGGCATACCACTAGATGGAGTTCCTTGAGGTTTTTTTACATAATCCCATACTCCACTTGCTAATCTATATTTTCTTTCTTTTGCATAAGTTGCTTTCGATTGTGAAGTTGATACACTAATTGCTGGTACTGAGCAAGGTGAACCAGTAGTACAAGTAATACTCGGAACAGTAGCTGAACCTACAAAATTTTCTACTTTCTTCTCAGCTGGATCCGTGGTATCTACCTTTTCTAACTTATCATTATATGGATAAGCACTGGCAAAATCTAGTTTTATGTCTGGATCCCACTCTATATATTCTACAAACTCATCATAAGTTGCGTATTTGTGATATCTTTCATCTTCTATATTATCTGTAGCTGCTGAATATGTTCCTAAGTCTGTACCTGGATAAAGATATTTACTTCTTAATGTTTGAGTGGCATTATAAGTTCTATCCCTATCTGGAGTATCTGAAATTACTGGGTTTCCTCCAATAATTGAATATGCTTCGGCTTCTACTGTTGCACTTGAAGGATATTTTTTAATACTTGCAGGAATTGGTTCATCAAATTTTGTCCAATCACTACATGCTGCAAGATCAAACTTCATTAATTCTAAATTATTTTCGGCACCTGTTTTCGCAATTTGAGCTTTTAATATCTCTAAGTCGTAAGTTCTATACATACCTGTATATGTAATATCTGCTGTACAATAAGCATCAACATATACTTCTGCACCATTATAATGCCATACATCATATGGAATTGACCAATAATTAGGTATTCCAAAGAATGCTCCTATTGAACCATTCATTCCCATACAATCTCCTAAATAAGTAGCATATCCAAGTAAATTTTGTTTTTTGGTATTAATCTGTATTGTATCCCATGATGTTGATATAATACTTGCATTTGTATTGTAATCTCGTTCTATTTTCGCAGTATTAACACCATCTCCAGTTTCATTATTACCTGTTTGACAAGTTCTAGTATCTTTTACCCTAATTTGAGTATCCCAGTTAGAAATAACTCCTGTTCCTCCAATTTTATCAAAATCTACTGTAAAATGGCTACCAGCTTTTACTACTGTTCCATAACTTGGAAATTCATGTTCTACATCTTCTCTACAATATACTCCACAATATGGATTTTTATATTTTGCATAATAATCTTTAAATATCCCGATCTGTGGATCGCTAGATGGAATATCAACACTTCCATAAATACAGTCCCATTCTACTGTATCCTTTACTTCTGTCGTTGTTGAAGCTACTGCTTCACAATCTCTTGTTTCTATTTCTTCTAAACCACTTATAACTGGATCTCCATATTCTGTCCATGTACAAACATTCGATGGTGTTACTGGACAACCATAAATAGACCAATCTGTAATATAAGAATATGTAGGATCTGCTTTTAAATCATCACAACAATCCGTTAAATCGTTTCCTGTTAGTGTTGGTAAAGTAGTTAAATCGCATGTTGGTCCTACTGGACAAACTGCAAGGAATTCTGGATTTGTGGCAAGAGTTGGATCTGCTGTTAATAATTCATCACAACAATCTTCTATTGCATCTGGATCTGTTATAGTTCCTGATGCTATTTCAGACGTTAAATCTCCTATTGTTGTTGGACAAGTACTTCCTGTTGGATCTAAACAATATTTTCTATAATCTTCAGCATTAAACCATTCTTGTATCTTAATCCAATGATCTCCTACTAAGCATCCAGAAGAAGTACAAGTAGAAGGATCCCCTACTGTAGAAGCATAATATGCCATCCATTGTGCTTCAAAATAAACACAACAAGTAGTATCAAAACCATTAGATGAATTAGGAAAGTCATCTGGATTATCTGGGTCACATCCTCCACCTGGATCTGGAATCGGAACTGGAGTAGGCCCTGAAGGAGTTGACGTACCAGGTGGGGTACAAGTTCCAGCTATATGGCTTGTCTCTAATGGACAAGAAGAAAATGCACAATCAACATCAATATCATATTCGTCATTGCAATAAGGATGAGTAGTTAAATAAGACGTAAGAGCTGAACTCCTAGTCGTCTCACAAACTGTTTCACACCCTTCCAAGAATGCAATTAACCAATCTATAAAATTTACACTACTATGAATACAATTAAAATAGTTATCTTCTATTGCCTCTATTTCATCATAATCACATGTGACACATGCTGGATATTTTGTTTCTACATCTCTAAGATCATCTCTCAAATTCATAGCTGCTTCACTATACCGATATATTTTATTAAAATTTTCTTTTAAGCAATTTCCATATTCATCTAATGATACTGGAGTATTTAAAATACAAGTATCATAAGTAGGACTTAACTTTGTTGCATAAGTATCTTTTATCTCTTCAATTTTTTCAGTACAACAATCTTTTTCACTATCTGTAAGATCATCCCAATTAGTTTTTGAAGAATCTGGAAAACCTGTACCTGTATCATAATCACAAGAATTATCTTCCATAAAATCTGTAAAGTCAATAATATGCAATGTATGTCCAATTGTTGGATTAGAAACTTCACTGAAAGTACAAGCATAAGCATCACTACATACAGTTGGTACACTAATTCCAATATCTTTGAAAGAAGTATGTAATGTATCTGCCCCTAAATGTCCGTTACTAGGTTTAAAATAGTAACTTTCTTGTAAATTCATTCCTGAAGCACCTAAAGAGGCATATTCAGAAAAACTCATAGAATAGAAATTTCCACTACTATCTGTAAAAGTTCTAATCATTTCAATAAAAAATCTATAACCTTTTTCAGCTGGATGTGCCCCTGTTGGATCCGCTTCTTCATGCCTTGATGAATCAAAATAACTTGCATCTGTAAGTTCATGTCCAGTTAACTCTTGTGCATATTCATTTAGAACATCGAAATCATAAAATTTAGACTGTAACCAACTACTAGCTAATGTTAAATCACCCATAACTACATAATCACATCCAGATGAAAAGCTCCCTAAACTAGTTGCATTACGTGCTTGTGCTTTACCATTATTAGAACATTTAAACTTGCTGCTAGAAATGCCTGAAGGCGCTTGCTTCCAAATATCTAAACTATTTCCTAACTGTGTATAATTTCCAGCACCATCTGCATATACAAAACTTACACGAATTCCTTCTCCCGAAAATCCTTGATTTAAACGATATCTACACAGTTCTTTTCCCATGCCAAATACTGAACTACAAGATCCACTTGCACTACTAATAAATCCAGGTTCGTCAACACCATTATAATGTCCTAATCCAGTTAATGCTTTGGATTTAATATTTCCAACAAATATCATTCCTATACTTATGCCAAATACCAAGCTTAAATATTTTAAACCTTTCTTCATTTTCCTCTTCACCCCACTATAATGTATTTTTTCTATCATAAAAGTACATTATTATCATGCAAATTGCAATTATTCCTAATAATATAAAAAGATAATATTTTCCCCAAAATTCAATTATAAGAATATCCCATTCTTTTTTTTCTTCAGGTATTTCTACCTGACTTGTCCTTTGATTTTTATAAGCAATAATACCTTCATAGAACTCTTTATAAGTCATATTATGTTTAAACCATTTTTGACAATAATCAAAATTTTCTATTCCCTCACAAAGTGTATTTTTATAAAATCGATTATAAGAAGGTAGTGTTACATAATTTGAAAATATTGTTTGACTCATACAACTGCTATCTTTTATATAAAAATCAAAACGAATAGTATCCCCAGGTTTATAGCCTTCAATTATGAAGTCTTCATTATTTGAATAATATGTTCTTCCAGTAGATGTATCTACCATATATATATCATTTGTTAAATTTGAAACAGTAATATTAAATATTACACTATACTGTGTATCAACATAATTATAACTAAAATTAACATTTCCTGCTATTTTTTGAAATTTAACTTTATCACTATATGAACAAGCAGCTTTTACTCTGAAAGGTATAACAAACAAAACAAGTAAAAAAACTATTACAAAATAATACTTTTTCATTATTTATCTACCTCCACTTTAATTATAACATGGCTTTTTTTACAAAACTATAAAATGTCTATATTTTTATTCATTGTTGACATTTCCTAACAAAATAATATCTTTTTACTATCCACTATCATAAATACATTATAACCTATATTTTTTCAAAAAAAAAGGTTTTTAAACCTTTTTACATTCACATTAACACTTTTTTATTATTTTTAAGGATTTAAAAGTTATGTGGAGTGATATTAATGAGCAATACAATATCTCTATTATAATCAACTTATTTATAGTAATATATTATAAGAGATAATAGTTACTCTTATAGCTTAAAAAAAATGTATAAAAAAATTTACAATTTATCAAATGATTTATTATATTATTAGCATATGATGTAGAACCCTATTATAAAAGCTATAACATTCTTATTTTTTTGTCTCTTCTATCATTTCCTTTAATTTATTTATTTGTCTTTGAAGTAATACACATAGTCTATAGATTCGTTTATCACTCATGTGAGTAATGCTTTGATATTCATGAAGTAATTTATTAAAATACTCTGGAATATCTTCTAGTTTTGATACATCTATTCTTGTTATATCTTTTACTATCTTTATTATTTCATCAAATGGTTTTACTTCATAAAATAATCTTCCATGTCCCGAAATAAGCACTTCTTCATCGTCATAATAAGAAATATTTAAAGCCATCCCATTATCAAATATAGGCGCAACATCTACCAATTTTAAGGTATTTACATTTCTTATAATTCCAAAGTTATTTAAGTGTCTATCTTCATTCATGATAAGAAAATCTAAAATATACATATTTTCTACTTTTTCTCTTGCATTTTCTATACCATTTTCTTCTAATCTTTTTACATACTCTTCATAATCTTCTACACTATCATGTCTTTCCATTTCATTTCTAACTTGATAAGCAGTTATAAGTTCTGTATCTTTTGTAATAAAGCAAGGACATTTAGATACAACTATGTCTTTATAAATATCTAATGTATAAGGTACATGATAGAATCCTAAACGCTTGCAAATTTCTGTTGCAAGTACTTCGTTAAATGGCTGAAGTATTTCATTTTTATATCCACCTTTTAGTAGATATCTTGTTCCATTTTCAATAATCCAAGCTTTTTTGAGCATTCCATCTGTTGTATTATTAGGTGTTCTTAACGATTCTTCTTTTTTAATAGTTTTACTGTTTAGTGAAAGGGAAGCTTCTAAAAATTCGGCATAATCAAAGTCATTATCAAAAAAGTTGATGTCTTTATATAAAATGTTACTATCATATGGTTTAATCCAATATTGATCTGATAAAGAAAGTCCAAATGCTTTATCTAAAAGTTCTACTGGTGTATCTACATTAAGCCTATGAAGTAATAAATCTAGTTTATCTCTCCAAGATGGAATACCTCTTCCCTTAAACCATTCGCTTAAGTTTGTTCTAAAAAGAGTATTATTAAAATCATTTTCTGTATAGAAACTCTTTAAAATATATGGAGCATAATCAATATTTTTTACTTCTATAATTTTATCAAAAAACTTTGAAGCTACATTATATTCAGCAACTAAAACTTCTATATTTTTATTCATTAATATACACTTCATAAACACACCTTCTTTCTATGCCTATTGTACCACAATTTCTATGATAAATCATTAGCTATAGTCTAAATTTACAATGTAATTTTTATTATTTTTTCTTCATTTATAATAATTCTTACTAGTATTTTTCTTAAAGTTTTTTACATAATACCTTTCATTAGTTTTTGTCAACTAAGTCTAGCAAAAATAATAATTAAGGATTATCTAGTAGAAAAAAATGTTGTTATCACTAAGATATTAAATAAATTTTAAATTACCAAAAATAACATTTTATTTTATCTGATACATATATTCTTTATTTCTAATATGAAAATCAAGCCATACCTTATCTGCATCTATTGTATCAGCACTTACTTCTATATAATAAATATCATCATAATTAAATTTAGAAGGTTTCACTTGATTCATTGTTACTTTCTGAGTAATTATACTGCCATTTTTTTCATACTTCAAGGTCGCATAATAATAAATAAAATGATAAAGTGAATAAATTTGATTTAATGTCACTCCCTCATCTAACTCTAATTTACCTTTTATTTTAAGTATCGCTTTCTCTTCATTGCTATTGTAATTAGGATGTATAAATTCAGCAGAAAGATAACATTCATCGTTTACTGGACAAAATTGATAAGTTTCTCTAAACTCCTTTGCAATAGATGCAGTATCAATACTAATCTTAGCACTATCAAATACACTCTCTTTAAAAGACAATTCATTTTCTATAGTATCATTATATTTTATCTTATTTTCATCAATTTTTATTGGCTTAATTTGTACTCTAATATACTTTGAGTTAATTCCTTTGCTAATATAATCCACTTTATCAGTATAAGTAAATATCATTTTCTTATTTGCCAAAGATTTTGGAATTTTAAATACAAGAATATGCTTTTCAAAGGACGTACCAATTTCTGCTCCTTGATATACACTACCTAAATCCATCAAAGAATCTCTATACCTTTCTATGTGATAGAATTTTTTATCTCCAATTTGTAAGCTAACCATTGCTGTTTCAAATTCTTTGGCACTACCTTTCGAACGAGCATTTATTTCTAATACCACAAGCATATTTTCTTCATCAATAACATTTCCTTTATAATCTTTATTTGTAATATAACTTTTTGTAACCCCTAAATGAAAACTAGTTGTTGCAAATATTGTATTTTCTTTAACATCTCTATCATAAATTCCAATGTTCATATAAACTACAAAACAAATAAGTGCAATAGCAAGTAAAATACCAACATCAATAAAAAAACGATGTTCGTAATATGTATATTTAACTATTCTTTTAAAGCGATTTATTTTTCTATACACTTTATTCGTATCAACTTCTAAATTTATTTCAAATTCTTCATTATCTTTTTCTTCTATTTCTAATTCAGCTAAATCTTTTCCAAAATCAAATTTTTTGATATTAAATCCAGTAGCACGAATCAAAACAGCTATCATTGAAACACATTGCATCAATTCTAGCATTGTGATAAAGTCACGCACTAATCTCACAGTTCTTGTTTCCAACAGAACAGTTTCCATTTGTGTCAAAAGAGAATAAGAATAATTATAAAATATTAAAATTGCAATTGCTAAAGCAATATTTAAAATATAAAATAAAATTGGTTTCTTTTTAAATCTCATTAAGCTAATAATAATAAGAGAGAAAACAATGAGTAAAAACGGAAAAATAAACATCCAAATATTAAAAATTGTATTTGTGATATTATCTACTTTTATAATTTCTGTAGCACTCATATATTCATTCAAAAAATTTAAAATAAAATTAGTGCGATATACTAAGTAGGCAATAACTAATGTCATCAATGCATGAATCATTTTAAAATGTTTTACTAAAAACGCATACGGCTTTCTCAGTACCACAATTATCACCCTCTTCTATTTCTAAATACATTATAACCCATATTTTTTCAAAAAAAAAGAGATTTATTATTTTTTATATTTCACTTGGCATAATTTAGCACTTGACTAGTGACACACTCCCACCACTTTAAAAAAGTGAGGGCTTCTTGCTCGAAATTAACAACCTAACTAGTATAAACAAGATATCTCCATTTGCCCAACAGTTTTACATATATCTAACCAAGTAATAATCGCATACCTTCCTTTCTTATATTTTTTGCTGCATTGATATCCCTATTATGAAATATCTTACACTTTGGACATTTCCATTTTCTTATAGATAAATTCTTTGTTTTGATATCAACAAAATTATCAGTTAGCTTAGAGACTCCTGTTGTCTACAGGTTGCAAATGTCCTTATAAAAATTGTCTAATAAAGTGTTGACAATTCATAGTTCCATTTACTGATAAGATATGAGATTTTACATAGGCAATATTTGTTCCTTTGATATTTTTTACGCAGCCACTTGTTAAATTTAATCTTACACTTGCAAATCTACATATCATATCAATCTTTTTTGATAGTTCATTACTAATTTTTAATTCTTTTACTTCTACTTTCATAAAAAACTCTTCACTTCCATTCTTAAATAACAAAAAAGGGACTGTAATGAAATTAGATAACTAGTTTCTTACAGTCTTTTTCTTATATTTATTAATATTTGATGAATTAAAAAGCATAGAACAAACAACTATAATTCCTCTAAAATAAGATTAGAGGAAACTGGGATTTATCAGTTAATAAATGTTTATTTTTAATAACTTTATTCTTAAAAAACAAAAAAAAGGCTATATGAAATTATTTCATTTCATTACAGCCCCAATATTTATTACTCTCGAATTAAAAGTTCAAGTTTCCTATCAATTTGGTGTCCATAATGAGATTCGAACTCACGACCTCTTCCTTCGGAGGGAAATGCTCTATCCAGCTGAGCTATATGGACATAGCTAATAATTTATAATTAAATTATAAACTTTTTCATTAAATTATTTTTTAAGCTTTCTCAATGATTTTACTTAAGAGATTAGTATTTCCAAAATATAACTTTCTCACTTCAGAACAAAAGTCAAAATAAATTTTGCTCCTCATGCTTTTCTACTTCACAGAATTTTTTTCACACGTAACCTAAATTTAGATAGTCGCTACCCTATTTTGGGGGAAAAATTTGAATTGATTGCAAGTTCATCCATATATCTTTTTAACCCTTCATACATATTTTTAAAAGGTTCCCACGATAATATCACTTTCTTCCACTATTTCTTTATTCACAATATATAAACAACATTCTCTTGTATTTTTTAATTTCTGATATACTCTCTCTAATTTCTTTATTTTATATCTATTTTTACTTCCTACTTTATTTCGTGAATACCATCTATTAATCCTTTTATCTTCTTTTTAGATTCTTTTATTTGTCTTGGATTACTATATATTTTTCCATATGTATCACCTCTATCACAATAATATATCTTTTTTTATACATATGTTGATCAATTTGTTTTTAGAAAAAATACATGTTCCTTATAAACAAGAAAAACAACTATCGTTAAATTTAATTGTTCAATCCATACTAAAATAACTATTTCTTAGCATTTTCATAGAACACACTCCAAATTTGATTCAAATGTTTTTGAAACCTCTATTGCAAAATTCAGCATATTATTCTTCAATAATATTTCATCAAAATAAATAAAAACCCGAATATCAAGAATTCGAGTTTAATAATCATCATGGTGGAGAATAAGGGATTCGAACCCTTGACCCCCTGCGTGCAGGGCAGGTGCTCTAGCCAGCTGAGCTAATTCCCCAGAAATGGTGTCTCGTACGTGATTCGAACACGTGACCCTTTGATTAAAAGTCAAATGCTCTACCTGCTGAGCTAACGAGACATAACTAAATGGCTGCCTCGGCTAGATTCGAACTAGCGCAATGCCACAGTCAAAGTGTGGTGCCTTACCGCTTGGCTACGAGGCAATATCTACATACTATAATAAAGTGGTGGAGGGAGATGGAGTCGAACCATCGAACCCGAAGGAACAGATTTACAGTCTGCCGCGTTTGACCACTTCGCTATCCCTCCATAAATAAATGGTGCCGGAAATAGGACTTGAACCCACAACCTACTGATTACAAGTCAGTTGCTCTACCAATTGAGCTATTCCGGCAACATAAATGGTGGGCGATGTAGGACTCGAACCTACGACCCCCTGCTTGTAAGGCAGGTGCTCTAACCAACTGAGCTAATCGCCCAGACACTCGGACGTATTTAACTATACCAGTTATTTACTCATTTGTCAACACATAAAACTAATTTTTTTGATTATTTTGTAATTTTTCTAAACTTTGAGTAATCCAAAACGGTAATTTATAGGCTAATGTTTGAAATCCATGCTTTGTTTCAATGATTTTTTTCTTTTTTCCATTTGTACTAATTTTATATACAATATTTTTTATACTAAGTTTCAAATGACAAGACTCTTCATCCACATCAAGAATCTCAACATAAATAGTTTCTCCTATTTTTACAAAATTATCAATATCTTTTACAAAACCATGCGAAATTTCAGAAATATGAATTAAGCCACTATAATATTCATCAAGTGATACAAATATTCCGTAATTTTCAATGCCTGTTACTGTGCCTCGGACAACTCTTCCTTTTCTATATTTCGTCATCGATACACCTCGCATATATTATAACATATTTTTTTATAAAGAAAAAGTCTTTACTCATAAATACGTTTATTATATAATGAAATCGGTGATGAAAAAATGAAAGAAAATGAAGAAAAAATTATCGATATTATCAATCGCCTACGGCCATTCTTAATAAGCGATGGAGGTAATATCGAATTTGTAAAATATGAAAACAATATTGTATACATAAAAATGATGGGGGCCTGTTCTAACTGTCAAATGCTAGACTTAACTCTTAAAGATGGAATTGAAGCAGCAATCAAAGAAGAAGTACCAGAAGTAAAAGAACTTGTTAATATAAAAGATGACATGCTAGCGGCATAGGAAATTTATCCTATGCTTTTTGTTAACCATATCATATCTGGAAACAATGCTCTTTCGCGTACATAAAAATAAAGAAACTTTAAGAATGCTTCATAAATACTAATCTTATCTAGTACTTCATTTAAAATCTCTTCATTTTCATGATAATCTATAATTTGCTCATATTTATCAAAATAAAAAGTAGGATAAAAGGAACGTGCAAATAAGCGTATCATTTCATTTTTATTAAGAGATAACATCTCCATAAATTTCTTAAAATCCTCTAATAAAAAAGACTCATTTAAAACTTCTGATTTCCAAAATTCAATAATATCTCTTTCTTTATAATCTAGTATAAAAGTAAGAGGATTATATAAATCAAATAAAGTATTTTTACTACAAATTCTCCTATGACTAATTACCAAAGTAGTTTCCTCTTCCACCTCATTTAACATGCAAATACCAGTTTCTGATAAACCAATAAAATAGCCAAAACTTTCGCGAATCTTTGGATATCTTTTTCCAAATTGACTAACTTGATATTCTAAATAATCATTTTTTTCCATCCATAACTTCTTCCATTCATTTCTTCTCAGCAAACTCTTTTCAGTATCTCGCATAGTTAAACCAGAAAAAAATAAAATATCATTAATAGTTACATTTTGTTTAGAAGTTATAAAGACTTTCATCAAAACATATGGAATATGATTGATAACCGTAATAATCTCCCGTTTCATATTAAAAACAAATTGATGACAATAAATTTGACGTTCCAGTAATTGAATACTAATTCTATATAGTTCTTCTAATTCTTCCATAGAACGATTATAAGGTGTTAGATAATAATGCATATGATTTATATCAAATTCATATGATCCATTACTTTGAAAAATATTTTCTGGATATAAACCATAATAATATTGAATTGCATTTTTCATCTAATTCACCTCACTTAAAGCATATGCATACAATAACAAAAATAGAAAAACAAATAGATACCCCCTATTTGTTTATAATCATCTTAATATTATCTAATTGTGTTTTCAACTTTGTATTTTCTTCTAATAACTTTTCATATCTATCAAAAATCTCTTTATATAATTTCTGATATTCATTAGATTCCTCTGCTTTTTCTGTAGGAGAATTTGACATAGTATTTACTGGCTCTTGCGCTTGATTATCAACTACATTTTTTGTTGCTTCTTCTGTTGTTGTAGCCACCTCAACATTATTGCTAATTGGTACAGGCATATCTTTTACTGCTTCAGATACCTTTTCATCATTAGGAATTACACTATTTTCCTGATTCATGTTTTCTACCTCTGGAATAGACGATACTTCAGCACTTTCATTATCCTCATCTATAATATGTAAATTACTACCTAATAACTCGATCAAATTACTAATTAACTTAAATACTTGTTGACCATTAATTTTTATATTATTTAGTCTATCTACTGATAAATCAACAATATCTAAAGCTTCTCCTTCACGATTCGCTTTAATAATTTTTTTCACTAAATCTTTTACATTGGCCCACTCAGTTGCATCGATAATATCATATGCAGCAAGAGTCCCATTCAATCCTAAAATTTTTGAAACATAAACTTTGCTATATCCTTGTTCATCTTTTTCACCAAGACTAAAAATTAAATATCTTTTATCATCTTTTTTTAAATATCTAATAATTTCAATTTCTAATGGTTGATTATTTTGATTTAATGCTGATATCTTTTGCATATTCTACCTCCCTTTTACTCTAAAATATATTATACTTTACTCTTTTCCTTTTTTCAAGTTACATTTATGAAATTTAATCAAAATAATAAAAATACAGGGCTTTTGCTCACACTCTTTTTATTTTACATCATAAATTATAGTGAAATATAAATGAAAGGGTGAATATATATGTGCAATAACAAAAAAGAATCAGATTGTAACTGTATTGCAGAAATTCTAACAGTTATCAACATACTACAACAAAATGCTGAATGTTCAGAAAACTGCTTAGATACTTGTGATAGAGGTTTCTTAGGTTGTGGTGCAAGCTCACTTGTATGTAATACAAGACCAGTAATGCTATACACTTGTTGTGGCAATGGAACACCATGGAAAATGCCTATCTCAAAAGAAAACATCAATTGCAACACTGCTAGTGATGCCTCTTGTTCTAGTGTATTTCGTATTGAAAAACTAGATGGAAACTGCGCAACATTTAGAGTTTTAGCTACTAATACTGATCCAGCTACCGCTGCAACTACACCATATGTAGCAACAAACTCATTCTTCACTATGGACTTAAATTGTCTATGTGTAATTAGATGTTTACAAGATACTGCAGTAGAATGTGTTTAAAAGAGATTTCTTCTCTTTTTTTCTTACGTTATTTCTTGAACTAAATCCCATTATATGTTATAGTTATTGATAGAAAGATGTGATATCATGAAACTAAAGTTTAAGAAATTTCAACCAAAAGGAAACTCCTATGATGGTTCTTCAAGATATGCAGAGAAAAAAAATCACAGTCTTATCATCATAGGCACATTTTTAATTATAATATTTGTCATTTTCCTAATTGTTTACAATGTATCTAAGTCAAGTGCATGCAATAATATTGAAAACGAAATATTAAAAAAAGCTGAAATTTATGGGGCTGCAAACAATTTATTACCAACTATTGAAGGAGAATCTATTATACTTAATATTGATGATATATATTTTGAAGAAGAAGAAAAACCAATGTACAAAGATAAAATTTGTAGTGGAACTGTTAAAATCACAAAATATAAAGATGAATATATCAAAACTTATGACATTACGGACTGTTCTATCTGCTCTACAGAACAAAGATATAAATCTTGGTCTAAAGAAATAAATAAAAAACCATCTAGTAAACTATTAACTGATGTAATTCCTTATTACAATTATTATGGAATAGAATATTATCACTCTTCTTGGTCAAATTGGATTAGTGAAGATGACATTGGAGAAATGGACGAAACTTATCATGTAGCTCTTCCATTAAAAACCAGTAGCATCCCTACAATTCCAGCTGAAGCCAATATTATAGAATATGAAAAAGAAGATGCAACTTGGTATAGCTATCGAGATAAAAAATGGAAATATTATAAAGATAATGGTGGGACTTATAGTACTCTTTCATCTGAGCAACCAGTAGGATTCACAAATAAAGACACAAGTACTGAAATGAAAACTGAATGGACAGAATGGTCACTCGATTACCCAGAAGTAAAATCTTATCGTTCTATTAAAACAAGTACTGGATATCGTTGGTATTACATGGATGGAGACACAAAAATATACTGGAATAGTGGTGCTTACTATCCAACACAACCTAGTGAGGAATACAATAAAAAAGAAAAAGAAACTGTCAAAATGTATAGTTATCAAGATAAAATGTGGAAATGGTATAATGGAAAAAAACGTTCATATTCAGGTTTTACTTCTGTTCAGTCTTCTTCATCTTACCAAAATCGTGATGAAGACTTAGTAAAATATAGCAACTGGACTTCCTATTCTTCAGAAAAAAAATTAGATTCATCTAATTCTTGGTATAGAGAAGAAAAAACAAAAACATATTCTCGCTATCGTATTTCTTACTCAATGAAATCATTCTTAAAATTAGATTCTTATGTTACAAGAGATGAATTTGAACAACTACTTCAAGATACCATTCCAGAACTTAATAAACGTACTGATATTGAAATTGATATCACTTACAAATTTAAATATAGAAAAAAATAATTTTATTTTTCATACCTTAGATACTAAAGAAATAAAAGATAAAAGGTTCTTTCATAATTTTTGAAAGAGCCTTTTTCATTTATTTCTTTTATTTTATCAAGTTATTTTTATCTATTCATATTTTAGATATAATTAACTACTTTTATTGTTGTCTAAAGAAAGAAACTATAATATAATTATAATAGAGATAGAAAGTGAGGGATAATAATGAAGAAAATACCAATAGGAGAAGATAACTTTAAAGATTTAATAGAAAAAAATGCTTATTATGTAGATAAAACAGAAGTAATCGAAGAATTACTTTATAATGAAACGAAAGTTACATTATTTCCAAGACCAAGAAGATTTGGAAAAAGCTTATTATTATCGATGATAGATTGTTTTTTTAATGTAGATGAAAAGCAAACAAATAGAGAACTATTTAAAGGGTTATATATAGAAAATTCTAAATATTATAAAGAATTTGGTAAATATCCAGTTATTCATGTAGATTTTAAAGAATTAAAACAAAATACATTTGAAGAAGTAATAAACCAATTTAAAATTATGATAGCGAAATTATATTCTAAAAAAGAATATGTAAAAGAAGTATTAAATGAATCAGAAAGAAAAACTTTTATTATGTATATGAATAAAGAAGGAAATAAAGATGATTACAAACAAGCAATCAATTTATTATCTATATGGTTAAATAGATATCATAAAGAAAAAGTAATTATTTTAATAGATGAATATGAT
>CANSDD010000011.1 GCA_947645535.1 uncultured Mycoplasmatota bacterium | reverse complement strand
GTTGTTTTCTTTTTGTCAATTTGTGACTTTTATTTTTGGAAAGTCCCTATATGTGATAAATATTCAGCTTTTATAACTTATTATTTACATAACAACAGCCCTAACATAGAAAAACTATAAATCAAACATAAAATCATTAATCCTTTATCTTCAAATAATATAGTTGTCGGATCTCCTTCATCATTTTTTTCAATAAATAAACAATATTTCATAAATATAACCATTACTAAAGGTATTGTTAAATAAATATATTTAATATCCTGTTCTATTGTCCATAATGAATAAAATACAATTGTTAAAGTAAGTGTGAGATATTGAAATTTATCTAAAAATGCTTCATCATAATCTTTTAATACTTCTCTAGAATTTTTGTTATGGATTAGCTCTTTTCTTCTTTTTCCAAATCCTAAAAACAAGGAAGCATTTAATATAGTTAAAAATAGCCAATTAGATACTTCTACGTCTATAATTGCTGCTCCATAATATACACGTAATATAAACCCAGAAGCTAATAATACAATATCTATAATTGCTATATTTTTTAGTCCTAAACTATATCCTAAATTTATTATAAGATAACATAGTAAAAAAATTAATGAAAGATTAATAATACTATTATTTATTATTATATTAGTAATTATGGACAGTATAACTACTAATATAGCAATATATATTGCTATATTCTTTTTTATTGTTCCACTTGCAAGTGGTCTCTTCCTCTTTCTAGGATGTAATTTATCTTTTTCAATATCTCTTATATCATTTACAATATATATAAATGATGACATAAAAGAAAAAGAAAAAAAGCCCAATATACAATTCACAATATTACTTTCATTTATCACCCCTGAAAAAACTAATGGTATAAATATGAGTATATTTTTTATCCAATGCTTTATTCTAATCAATTTTAAATAATCTTTCATAAGCTACTCCATTCTTATAATGAGTTATTTTTGACATGCTCTTATAAACTGATATAAATCTCTACACATATCTTCTATGCCTAAATTAGTTTTTCAGTTTAGTTCTTTTTCAGCTAAAGAAGAATCTGCATAACATTCATCGATATCTCCTACAGCTTTATAAGCCGCAAAGTCAATGACTAAACTAACTTCATTTTCTGTAAATATTTTTTCTAGTAAAACTTTATCTAGCATATTTCCTTCATAAAATGTAATCTCTTTATTTGTAATTTGTTTTATTTTGTCTAAGACTTCTCTTTTACTATTGCTGGAATTATCTAGTCCAACTATTTCATAACTAGATTCTAATAATTCTATGCATGTATGACTACCTATATAGCCACAACATCCTGTAATAAAAATATTTTTCATAAAATTCCAACTTCCTTAAAAATGAAAATTAGTATTTTTTATTAAATTTATTGACAATTGCATCTACTATTTTTTTACTGGCCTGACCATCTCCATATGGATTACTAGCTTTACTCATTTTTTGATATTCTTTTTCATTTATCAATAATTTTTTTGTTTCTTGATATATAATTTGTTCTTCTGTTCCAACTAATTTTAATGTTCCTGCTTCTATTCCTTCTGGACGTTCTGTTGTATCTCTTAAAACTAATACGGGTTTTCCCAAACTTGGAGCTTCTTCCTGAATTCCCCCACTATCTGTTAAAATAAGATAAGATTTATTTTGAAAATTATGAAAATCAAAAACTTCTAATGGTTCTATCATATGTACTCTATCACAATCACCAAAAATTTTTTGTGCTACTTCTCGTACTTTAGGGTTTTTATGAATTGGATAAATTATTTTTATATCTTCAAATTCGTCTAATACCTTTTTTATTCCTTTAAATATATTTTTCATTGGAGCGCCTAAATTCTCACGACGGTGAGCAGTCAAAAGTATCATTCGTTCATTATCCCTAATCCAATTCAATTCTGGATGAGAATAATTTTCTTTTATAGTTGTTTGCATTGCATCTATAGCAGTATTTCCTGTTACATATATTTTTGATGCATCAATTCCCTCTTTTAATAAATTCATTTTACTAATTTCTGTTGGAGCAAAATACATATCAGTTAAACAATCTACCATTTGTCTGTTCATTTCTTCTGGAAATGGTGAATATTTATCATATGTTCTTAACCCTGCCTCTACATGTCCTATAGACACTTGATTATAAAAAGCTGCTAGAGCACCTGCAAAAGTAGTGGTAGTATCTCCATGAACTAATACAATATCTGGTTTCGTTTCTTTTATTACATCTTCTAAACCTGTTAAAGCTCTAGTAGTTACTTCACCTAAACTCTGACCTTGCTTCATAATATCTAAATCAAAAGTTGGAATAATATTAAATGTTTCCAAAACTTGATCTAACATTTCTCTATGTTGTGCAGTTACACAAACGATATTTTCTATCTCTTTTCTACTTTCTAATTCTTTAACAAGAGGAGCCATTTTTATGGCCTCTGGTCTTGTTCCAAAAATACTCATTACTTTAATTTTTTTCATATTATCTTCTCCTTCTATATAAATACTTAAAAAAATTTATTTTATATTTTGCGCCTAATTTGCGCCTAATATTATTTTTCTAATATAATTCAATTGAAAAATATAAAATCAAGTAATTTCATTAACTTAAGGGAACTCTAGATGAAATTTTAGAAAATAAAAGTTTGTAAATTGGGGAAAACTTATACTTTTAATTCCTAAAATTTTTATTGATTTGTTATTCCTAATTCTTAAGTTAATGACATTGAAAATCAAGCCATTTTTTCAATCTACAATTTTTGTTATTTCATTCACATTTTCCAACAACATAAGGTGGTATTACAGGTAAAAGCATTCCAGGTATATATTCATATTCATCTGAATCCAAAATCGTAATATCAAGATTTTTCCGTTTATCAAAGACATTATATATAGCACCTGGAAATTCTGGAGAACTAATTCCTGCGTACAAACTTAACTTACAATCATATGGAAAATCAGAACTCCATAAAGAGTTATTTACTTCTTTTGTATAATTTAAAGCATATTTTGTTGAATTCCAAAAAATTAAAAAACTATTTATCAATATTAGTATTATAAATAAATATAAAACTATATGTACCTTTCTATCATTAATTTCATTTAAATATAATAAAACTGCAAAAATCAAAAAATATATCTGTGGAAAATATCTTGCCCACCAAGATTCACTAAGACAAAATATCATTATTACAGTAATTACAATTGGAATAATTGTAAGCCAAAATAAATGTCCATTTTGATGGTATATTCTAAAAACAGTTAATGAAAATAATATAACCGCTATAATCAATATTCCACTAAAGAAAATTCCATTTCCACTAATTCTGGTATCACAAGCAGATAATAATTTAAATTCAGAATCATATATAGAAAAAGGAAGCTTATATTCAGCTTTTTTTCCCGAACTTTCTGTAATATTATCCATTTTAGAAAATGTAGCAATCATAAATTTTTCAACTGAATTTTTTTCTTTAAAATAATCTGGCTGATTATTTATCATAATTTCTGTCCTCCCCTTTCCCATTAAAGGGTAAAAAGGATGACCATGATCTAAAAAATTCTTAGGATATACGCACAATCCTACAATAAACACACCAACTATCACTGCAAAAAATGAATATATTGTAAAATTAAGAAATCTTTTAAAACTTAATTGCTGGTGTTTAAGTCTTATTATATACAAAATATAATAACCCAAACAGAATAATCCAACATATCCAAATAATGAAAATTTTATATTAATGGCTATAACCAAACTACAAAAATAAACTATTAATATTATTGTTCTATCAACAAAATTTTCCATTTCTAAAGAAAAAAATAAAACAATTATTATCATAAGATAAATATATACTAATAAATCAACATAAAATGTTAAATACTGTGAGCATATAACAGGTAATGTTATTATACATATTCCAAACAATAATGGAAAAAGTAATTTTTTAAAATAATAAATAAGCAATGCTATAACAATGAGAAACAACATTATAATACTAAGACTGTTAATACATTTTCCACATTCAATATTGTTTGTTAAAGCATAAATATTTGCCGCGAAAATATGTGATGCTTTGGCATAATGACTTCCCCAAATTGAATTAAGCCTTTTTATGAAAACAGGACTCTCACTACGTGCATCAAATTGATTCATTTCTTCATACAAAGGATTCCATCCATTTTTCAACATACCAATAGTAACTTTATGATATGAATTTCCATCCCAAGTTGAATCAATGATTTTTCCATTTACATATATTGTTCCTAAAATCACTACTATGGGAATTACTATACTAGCAATAATATATTTAAAATTTCCTATTCCACTTTTTCTTAAAAATAGCCATATTACTAAACTTGATAATCCAAAAGAAACTAAAACTGTATATTTCGAAATACTAATATGAAATATAAACAATACACTACTTATAAAAATATTAAAAAATATAAATAATAATATATAGATACCAGATAAAAAAACACTTTTTAAAACATTATTATTAAAATTTTTTTTCATCTTTTTCCTCTTCAGTAATAAAATTTAATATTTCATCGACCTTACTTTCCCAAGTATTCGATTTTGCTTCATGACATAATATTTTTTTATAATCAGTATCATTTTTCTTTTCTAATGCTACTTCTAATTTTTTTATAAAATCTTCATGATTCTTTCCAATTAAAACAGATTTATATTTTCTGCATTCTGGCAAGTCTGTCGTAACAATCGGTTTTTCCATGGACATATATTCAAATACTTTTACAGGACTAGTAGACAAAGTAATCTCATTAATCCTAAAAGGAATTGTCAAAACATCACAGCATGCCCCATATTTAATTAATTCTTTATATTCAACTGGTCCTATATAATATACATTTGATAAATAATTAAAATAATTGTACTTAGCAAATTCTTTATCATAATCAATTCCAATTAACAATATATTCCACTCTGGATGTTGTTTTGCAATTTTTTCTACTAGTTCATAATCAAACCACTTAGCTAAAGCCCCATAATATCCAATAATAGGCTTTTTTTCTTTAACAATTGACTTAATTTTATCTGGAATTGCTAATTTTCCTGTGATATGAAAATCTTCATATACAACTCCATTCGTAGATAAAATTATATTATTTTCACTCTTTCTAATTTTACTTGCTTTCTTGAATAAATGTTGTGCTGTCGTCACTACAGGAATTTCTATATTTTTCAAAACATAATTATGTCTTTCTAATAAATCATTAGAAATTTCTGTAAGATCTTCATGCAAATCATCTATATATTCATACAAAATGTCATTTCCTCTCTTTTGAATATCTTTTAACTCCTTTAAAAAACAGCCATTCATATTTGCACACATATAAAGTGTATATTTAGGCAAATGTTTTTTTAAATAATCATACTGATTTGTTACATACAAATTTTCTGATATTTGTTTTATTCCATCAATTTTATCATTTATATTCATAGTGCAATAAAAAAATAAGATGTCTTTTTCAGCAAAATGAATTGCCATATGTTGAGGACGTTGGTACATCTTCATATACCAATCATACCCAGGATAAAAAAGCATTATTTTTTTTTCTTTATGAGTTCTCAAAATTTTTTTTAATTCTTTTGCATAAGCAGGCTTTACAACTTTTCTTTTTACCTTCTTAACTCCAATAATACAAACTTTCCACATACATTGAAATAGTTTACCTAAAGTCTTAATAACTCCGTTCCTTCTACAATATTGATAACACAATCTGGCAAATCTTTCAAAATTTATTTTTTCTAATTCTCCATTATAATATTTGATAGCATAATCAAAATCTTCATTTCGTGCATCTAAACGTTCTTTTAATATTTTATTTTCTCTTTTTAATTCTCCAATTTGTTCTTCTAACTTTTGTATTTTTTCTAAAATTTCCATTATTCAAACTCCTTAACCAATTATAAATTTAAATTTCATTATTCAATTTATTTTTTCTTGACTTAACAACATATATTTATAATACTCATCGCAAACTTCTTTTCCACCTATTTTTTGAACAACACCATGTTCTATCCAAACAACTTTAGTACAAAGCTTCTTGATAGATTCTAATGAATGAGATACATAAAGAACTGTTGTTCCTCCATTTATCATCTGCATCATTTTAGCTTCACTTTTTGCTTGAAAAGCAATATCTCCTACTGATAATATTTCATCAACAATTAATATTTCTGGTTCTACAATTGTCGCTATTGAAAAAGCAAGTCTTGCTACCATACCTGAAGAAAAATTTTGGACAGGTACTTCTAAAAAATCTTTTAATTCAGAAAACTCTACTATTTCATCAAACTTAGAATCTATTAACTCTTTCGAATATCCCATAACAGCTCCATTTAAATAAATATTTTCTCTTGCAGTTAGTTGTGGATCAAATCCTGCTCCAAGTTCTATCATAGGACAAATATTCCCATACGTTTTTACTTGACCTTTCGTTGGTTTCATAACCCCAGCTATCACTTTTAGTAAAGTTGATTTCCCAGCTCCATTACTGCCAATAAAGCCCACTACTTCACCACGTTCAATTTCAAAATCAAAATCAGAAAGTGCCCAAAATTCTTTTTTTTCTTTCTTTTTATGTTTGCCAATATCTACAAACCATTGTTTTAATGAAAATCCTTTATCTATTCCTAAGTTAAACCTCATAGAAACATGGTCTGCTTTTATCATAATATTTTTTTTCTTCATAAGGTCCTCCTATACATAATAAATAAACTTATCCTGATTCTTTTTAAATACAAACATTCCTAGGAATAATACTACTGCAGCACTCACTCCACACATAGCAAATTGGCCAATTGTCGGACATTGATGATATAAAATAATTGTTCTAGCAAAATTAATATAATGATATAAAGGATTACATTTTAGAAATATTTGTAATTTAGATGAAATCATACTAATATCATACATGATAGGTGTTAGATAAGTCCAAATAGTTATAATGATTCCATAAATATAAAACATATCCCTTAAAAATACGGAAATAGTTGATAAAATAAATCCCATACCTACAGTAAATAAAAACAAACATAATAATGCATAAGGTAATAATAAATGATAAAAGTTAATTCCTGTTCCTGTTGCAAATATTACAATATAAAGAGGTATCAAGGTTAAAAGTAAATTAATTCCTACAAATAAACATTTAGATAATGGAAATATATATTTGGGAATATACACTTTATTAATTAAACTAAAATTTCCTACAACACTACTCATTGCTAAATTAGAAGCTTCGCTAAAATAATTAAAAAATGTAAGCCCTGTTAATAAATAAACCAAATAATTTACTCCAGGAGTCGAAAATTTAAATACATTTGAAAATACAATTGCCATCACAATCATCATTAGAATTGGATATAATAAACTCCAAAGTATTCCAAGCATTGAACGCTTATATTTTACTTTAAAATCTCTAGATACTAATTGCTCTATCAAAAAACCATACTTTTGAAAACTATATTTTATATTATTTATAAAAGTCATAAAAACCTCCAATATTCTATTTCTTCTAACTCATTATAACATACTCTTCCTTATTTTTTCTACCTTTTTCACTATTTTTGTCTTTTTTTATACAAAAAGCAAATAAACTAGATAAAAACACAAAAGGAATGATTGTAGATAAATGATTCATATTATTACCTGATGCATAAGAACAAACAAAATATAATAAATAAATTCCTAATCCTATACTAGTATTTAAATCAAAATTTACAATCCATTTTTTTATTAGTAAATAACCTAAATAAATATAAGGTAAAAAGAATAATAAAGAACCAATAATACCAAAAGCATAATATTGTAATACAAAATCTCTTTCAATATTAAAGATATTTTGTATTCTTGTATTTGTAATACCAAGCCATTTATCTAAAGAATTATCATTTATCTCTACTACCCTTTTTACAATAGCAGTTTCTAGATGACGATAATCAATTCTTTTTTCTACTGGCAATTCTAATATTTCATACCAAAAATCTGGATCATATTCATAAGGATAAGAATAAAGTACAAATTGTTCAGCAATCCTTTTTTCTTTATAATGTTCTTCAATATACTTTGTTTTATCTAAAGATACATATCCATCTCCATTCATTACTAAAAGCGCTACTGCATTATTGAAAGGTTCTTCTGTAATACTTCCAAGTACATCCATTCTATTAATGCTAGGAGAAAAAGGCAATAATAATATCATAGGTAATGAAATAAGAAAACAATTAAATAATATTTTTTTATTCCACTCTTCTTTATGAAGAAACACAAAAAATAAATAGGCAAAAAAACATAAAATAAAAATAACAATACTCCCTATACTAGCAACTCTAGTACCTAGTAATATACAAGAGAATAGTAACAAAAGTGTTAAGGCAATACTAGTTTTAGAATAAGTATGCTTAATCCATAAAAAACAAATTGGCACAAGCAATAAAAGCCAAGTACTAATTTGATTTGCATACATAAAAAATCCTTTAGATGCTAAATCATAATAATTATATCCATTTGATTGAAACCAAGTAAAGAAATTTCCCATAATAGGTTCATCACTATAGCTTCCATATGACAAATTCGTTAAATTTAGTACGATAATACTTCCACTAATCATTATAATCCAACCAAAAATTATTTTTTTTACATCTTCTTTATTAAACTTTAAATAACAAAATAATGGAATTAAAAATACTGGCATAGAAAGTTTTAAAAAATATAAAAATTCTTTCATAATCGTATAATTAAAATTATTTGGTACTAAAGAAGAAAAATTCAGTGAATGAAAATGATGACATAAAAAATAAATACCTAATAAAGCAAAATAGAACAATAAATATTTTATTATTTTTCTAGACTCCTTAGAAATACAAAGCAACCAAATAAAACAAAATAATATTACTATTACACGTATTAATGTTGTAATACTATTATAAAAAAATGTAATTTCAAAAATTGGAAATGTAATTAAAAGAAAAAATACTATTTTTTTTAAATTTTCCATTTTAAAAAAATATTTCATATAAACTCTCCATTCTTAATCATATACTCATCATACCATATTTTTATTATCATATCCATATTTTAAATACATTTTTCTATTTCTAATCCCCATTTAATGCTTTGATTCATCTCACATAATAAAAACAATTGATATCAATTTATACCAATTGTTTCTTATTATTTTTTATATTTTCTTTAGAAAAACCTGTAACTTCTATTATCAATTCAATATCAGCATCTTTTTGAGGCATACCTTGCTTAATAATTCCTCATCTATAACTATCGAACAAGCAGATTCATTATTTATTAAAACTCTATTGATAATTCGTTGTTTCTCTTCTGAAAGAAAAGTTCTATTTTTGTATGTTCTTAAAATATCATATCTGTGTTTATCTATTGATCTAATCAAATATTTTATTACATCTTTTCTAACATCATATTTTTTAAAAATATTAATTACACTGTTTCCTTGTTTTCTTTCATATAGATATTTATTTTATCTTCATAACTTAATTTTGACATATTAAAACCTCACTTCTTATACCCAAGAAATGGGTGCAGTTCAGTTCAGAATAATTATTTTCTGAATCTCCAATAAAACAAACTATTATCATCACTATACACCAACTAACATCCACCTTAAAAATGTAAGCACACAGTTGTTTGTTCTATTCTCTTAGTAACTCTATAAAAGTCAAATACTACTAGAACCAATATAATAACCATTCCACTTATCATTAACTCATCATATATTTCTCCTATTTTGCAAATAGAATTGCATATAAACAATAAGAATTATATAATTGGATAAAATTTAATTCTTGCTTTTTTAATTCTGAAAGAACGAAAAAATAGGAATATAATTCATTTGATATTTAAATAGCTAATCATAACAAGGCAATTTACAATATATTCTATTACTATGAACACAATAATAAAATTTCCTGTAATCACTTCTATACTTTTTTCCTTTTGTTTTTGACAAATTACCATCTCTTGCCAGCAATTAAAAACTAAAAATTTTATTCACTAATTGCACTATTACTAAATTTACACTTATTACTTGGAAGTGGCACTTCTTTATCTAGTGTTCCACTATTTTCATCTACTTTATAAACAAATTGATTAGATTCTGTTTCAATACTAATAACCATATCATTTGGGAATTCTGCCCCTGTAATTGGATCTACAATAGAAGTATCTAATAATCCTTCTATTTTTAAACAGCCAAGTGTTATACTTGTATTAATGTCACCTTCTGGAAGCTCTAATGCATGAATTGCCATCCAATCTGCTGCTGCTTTTTTAAAATTTTCTATTTGTGTTTTATGCAAATTTTGTTTTCCCCTTGCAACATTTTTGGTTACTGCTGGTATTACTAAAAGAGTAACAATTGCTAGTAATGTTATAACTCCTAATAATTCTGCTAATGTAAAACCTTTATTTTTCATTGTTCACACCTCATCCTATTATAATAGTACATTTATTTTTTTATTTAGTCAAGACAAATGTCTTTGCTCCAGATTAGAAAATGTAAAATCATGATATTGACTTAAAAAAAAATATATACTTCAATGTAATAGAGACAAAATATCAAAAAAAATGAAGCAACTTAATTGATGAAATTAAGAACTGTCCTATTTTTGGAAAATGGAACAAGTATTTTTTCAACCAAAAATGCTTGTTTTTTTGATAACTTACACTAGTATAAGTGCCAACCAATAACCCAAATTTTAGTTGTTTATCATCATAAACATTACTAAAATAAAAATGAAAAACAATTGTATTAAATTCATTATTACTAATGAAGAAATAACATTATTTTTTTTCATTATGATATTAGTCTATTTAGAAGGACAGCTCTTTAGAATCAAGCCACTTCAAGCACGATATTATACATCTGTTATTTTTTTATTATGAATTATTAAACTTTAATGATTATAGAAAAAGAATAAGATTTCCTATTCTTTTCCAAATTTAAATATTTTCTTCTCTAATTGCATCTAAAATATTTTCCTTTTTCATCTTTTTAGTTGCATACATCATAGTCATAAATACAATAATAAATACAGCTAATACAGCAATTCCAACACTTTTCCAAGGTATCATAATTTCACCAAAACTACTTACTCTCATCATTGTAACATGTATCCATGAAATAACTAAAAATGAAAATGGTATTCCATATAATAATGATTTTACCCCAAAGAAGAAACTTTCAAAATAAAGTATTTTATTAAATCCATGTGGTGTAAGTCCCATACTTCGAAGCATTGCAAATTCTTTTCTTCTAAGTGCAATACTAGTATTGATAGTATTGAAGACACTTGTTACACCAATTAAAGTAACGAGAGTAATAAATCCGTATAACAAAATTCCTATAACCAAATATAAATTATTTACAAGTTTCATATCTTTTGGTTGATTGAAATAATGTATATTGCTCTCAGCAGCATTACTTTCAATATATTCTGTAATATATTCATCTACTTTTTTATAATTCGGTGCTTTTAAATACACACTATATTCATCATAATAACCATTTGTATCAGGTGTATATAATTCATTAAATGTTTTCTCTGGAATAATAATTATGATATTCCATCCCCCTAACAAGGCAGATTCTACTGCAAAGGGAATCTTATCTGTAACATAAACATCATTTAGTGTACTTGTACAAACAAATTCATCTTTCGTTATTTTATCTGAATAATTATTTTCTCTTTCATCATAAGGTTTAAATTCACATAAATCAAAAGAATAATTTTTCTTACTATCATTTACCACTTCTACATTATACACTTTTCTAGAATTATTACTATAATCAATATATTTTGTTTTATTGATTAAAATTGGTCTTTCTTCCTTTAATCCAAGTTCATTTAAATAGTTTTTATAATTTTCATCATCTAAGGAAACTAAAATCAGTTCTAAAAATTCTTCATCATTTCCGAATCTTTCAAAAAGTGATTTTTCATAAAATTCTTTTTCACTATAAGATGTTGAATATGCTCTTCCATTTTTAATTACAATACTATCCTCTACTCCACTAAACGATCTAACATCATTCATAAACTTTGTATAATTATGAACCGTTGGTTCATCTAATCGTAACAGAATATCAAAATCTGGAATATTAAGTGTATCAGATGATGTTTTTAGCCCATATTCTACAAATGTTGAAAAAGAGATAAATAAAACAATACTAATAAATAATGATATAATTGTGATTCGATATTTCTTTTTATTTCTTTTGATATTTTTAAGAGCTATTTCACCTTCTATACCAAATAATTTAGAAACCCATTTTCCTGTTTTTAACTTTCTATTTTTTATTTTAATATCATCATTTAGCCTAATTGCTTCTATTGGAGTAATTTTACTTGCTTTATAAGCTGGTATATAAGCAGAAGCTAAAATAGTTACAATCATAAAAATAATTGGAATAATTAAAAATGTTGGATATGCAGTTAAAACTAAATTTATACCAAATAATCCTGGTATTAAATAATTGATAATAGCAACTACAATACCAATTCCAATAAAACTACTTAAAACTCCTAATGGGATTCCAATGATTCCTACAATAAAAGCTTCAAAAAATACTGTATGTCTTAATTGCTTTTTAGTTGCTCCTATACTAGAAAATAACCCAAATTGCTTTTTCCTCTCCATAACTGAAATAGCAAACGAATTATAAATAACAATAATACATCCAATAGAAACAAGTGTTAAAATAATCATTAAAATATTAATAATAGCTCCCATAATATTATCATATTTACTAGCACCATAGAGCGCTAATAAAGTAGTATTATATTCTACTTTTCCACTTACTTCTACATCTGAAAATCCTAAATTTTTCATTAAAGTTACAGTATCTTGATAAGCTTTGGAAGGTTTTTTAAAAGTAATATAAACATCTAAATGTTCTGTGTTTATTTTTTTATTCTCTAAAGTTAGGAACATATATCCTGCAGAATTCCACTCATCAAAAGGTGGTGTTTCCATAATTCCTACAACTGTATATTTTTTCTCCTCATTCACCTTAAGAGTTTCTTCAACATTAGAATCAATTGCACTATTTTGATAAATTTCTTCTCCATCTATTACTCTAGGTCCTATTGGAAGAATTATTTCATCTCCTATTTGATAAGAAATACCTGTCTCATTTTCTAATTGACTAGGAATAATAATTTCATTACTATTAGTAGGAATATTTCCCTTAATAACTTTAATCTGTTCAAAATATGTTTCACTAGCAGCACCTATGTAATAGTAGGCTCTACCATCTTCTTTATTTTCACTAAATCCAAGTGAATTTATATAATAATATTTTTTAACATTATGATTATTTTCTAATATATCTAACTTATTAGATGAAATTTCATTTATTAAGATATGATAATCTCCACTTTCTAACTTTGTTGTTCTGATTGCATTATCTTGAAGAGTTGAAAATAATAGTCCAATTCCTACCATAAGGGCTGTTGATAAAATAATTCCAATAATGGTTACAATTGTTCTTTTTTTATTCATTTTTAAATGTTTTATTGTTAACTCATTTAATATTTTCATTATTTCACCTTCTCATCACTAATAATTCTTCCATCATCAATGGTAATAATACGACTTGCATTTAAAGCCAAATTATAGTCATGAGTAATCATAATAATTGTTTGTTTATATTTTTTATTAGATAGTTTTAGTAATTCAATAATTTCTTTTGATGCTTTGCTATCTAAGTTTCCTGTTGGCTCATCCGCTAAAAGTAAAGCTGGGTGATTCATCAAAGCCCTTCCAATCGATACTCTTTGTTGCTGTCCTCCCGATAATTCATTTGGCAAATGGCTTACTCTTTTTTGTAATCCCAATGTTTCTAATAATTCATTTAAATAATTTTCATCTACTTTCTTATTATCTAATAGAATTGGAAGTGTCATATTTTCTGTTACATTTAATATTGGTATTAAATTATAAAATTGATAAATAAGCCCTACTTGGCGACGACGGAAAATTGCTAAATTAGTTTCATTAAGTTTATATACATCTTCTCCTTCTACATATACTTTCCCACTTGTTGGTCTATCTACTCCCCCTAATATATGTAGTAATGTACTTTTCCCACTACCACTTGCTCCTACAATCGCTACAAACTCTCCTTTTTCTACTGAAAAGTTAACATGATCAAGTGCTTTAACTAAGGTTTCACCTTTTCCATAACGCTTACATAAATCATCTACTTTTAATATCTCCATTTTTATCTTTCCTCTCTATTTTTTTAGAAGGTACTACCAAATTTTCCTCTTGTGCTTTTTCAAAAATCATAGCACTTTCTATTAGTCCAATTAAACAAAATACAAGAACAACTGGAATAATATAATAAATAATTTCTTTCATATGGCTTCCTCCTTTAAATAACATTCTATCTAATAATTATGACTTCTATGTGACTAATATCATGACAGTTTTGTCACTTTGCTGATAAATTAAAAATCATCAGAAAATATAAAATACTTCTAATGATTTTCAACTCTTTAATAGCCTTCTTTAAATCTATTGTTCTTTATGAAATTTTGTGTACAAAATATACATTTTATTATTAACTAACTTTCATAAATAATTATGTTCTTATAGTTTAGAATGTATTTTTTTAATTGGACAATCGTATCCTGTTCAACAATGTATTCTAAAACTTTAAAATTATGTTTCACAAACGAATTACATTTTATATCTTTTTTTATAAATTTTCTTTAAATCATATTTTTGTAAAATTTAATAAAAAATGTAGTACCTTTTTCTTCTATTGAAGTTGCATATATCTCTCCATTTTGCTTTTCCATTACTTTTTTAGCCATATTAAGCCCAATACCAATGCTTTCCTTACTAGAACTTCCAGTATAAAAACGTTCAAAAATATGTGGTAATTCTTCTTTTTTAATTCCACAACCAGTATCACTAATAGATACTTCTGTATAAAGTGGATTATCCATAATTTGAACTTTAATTTTTCCACTTTCATCTGTATGTTCATAAGCATTTTTTAATACATTTACAAAAACTTCAACAGTCCAATGTGGATCTAATAAGACTTTGATATTTTCTGTTCCTTCTATAGAAAAACTAATATTTTTAAGCTCTATTGGAATTTTTAGTGGTTCTAAAGCCGCTTCAATTACTTTTTTAATAGAAGTTACTTCTAACTTTAATGTAATACTTCCACTATCTAATCTTGACATTTTAAGTAGTGAAGTAACTAGCCATTCAATTCGCTCTAATTGTACTCTGTTTTTATCTAAAAAATCATTTTTTACTTCTTTATCAAGATTTTCTTTACTTAATATATCATTAATAACATACATACTAGTAAGAGGTGTTCTGATTTGATGAGAAATATCTGATAAAATTTGTTCTAGTTCTTTTTTATCATTTAATGACTGATCTCTTCCTTCTTTCAATTTGGTAGTTAATTTATAAACATCATTTTTTAGTGTACTAAAATCACCTTCTTCATAATCTTTAATATTAAGCATATAATTTCCACTCATTACTTCATTCATATATTCTCCTAATTTTCTAATTTTTTGATATTGCTTTTTTAAAAATAAAATATAAGAAAATGACAATAATAGGAAAATACCAATGATAAAGAAAATAATATCAATTATAAGTTCCTTTTCTAAATTATGAAAATGTTCTAAGTAATTTAGTGTACCACTATCATCTAAACCATATTTTTGTAAAATTTTCTTTCCTGCTTCAAAATCTCCTTTTCCTGATAAAATTGCATCTATTACATCCTCTTCTAATTCTGGATGAGTATTTACTATGGCAGATATCATATAACCATTATTTTTAATAAATTCTTTTTTGTATTTTGAATCTATAAAATGATAAAATCCTATTCCAATTAAAAGTGAAATAGAAAATAATAAAATCTCTATAAATAGTAATGTTTTTAATTCCTTATTTTTTAGCATACATCACCAATTTTATATCCAATGCCACGAACTGTCTCTATTATTTTGGGATCATTTGGATTATCTTCTATTTTCTCTCTAATACGTTTTACATAAACAGTAAGAGTATTATCATTCACATATGCTTCATTTACATCCCAAATATCAGCTAAAATTTTTTCTCTTGAAAAAACAACATTTTGATTTAAAGCTAAGATAAGTAAAATTTTGTATTCAAGAGCTGTTAGCATAACATCTACTCCATTTTTAAAAACTTTAGCCTGTTTCATATCTATTTTTATATTGTGAATGTTAATAATAGAATCGTTTCCTTTGGCATTTCTTCTAAGTACATTCTTAATTCTTGAAATTAGTTCTCTAGCTTTAAAAGGCTTGGTAATATAATCATCTGCTCCCATATCAAGTCCCCTTACAATAGATATCTCCATATCATTAGCTGTTAAAAATATAACTGGAATATCTTTTATTTTTTTGATTTCTTCAAATACTGTATATCCATCTTTATCAGGTAAATTAATGTCTAAAAGTACCAAATCAATATTTTTTTCTATTTTGGTTAATGCTTCATTTCCTGTCCCTGCTTCTACTATCTCAAAATTTTCTGCTTCTAAATAATATTTTAATCCCAAACGAATTGTTTCTTCATCTTCTACAATTAAAATTTTAGTCATAATAAATCACCTAATTCTATTATACTATATTTTAAACATAGAAAAGTGAAAAAAAAGTCATTATTAAAAAAATAATTGACGACTTCCTTATATTTAAAGAGTTTCTCTTTTAAAATTATATTTTTCAGCTTTATTTAATATTACTAAAAATAAAATTCTTATACAGTTAGAAAGAAAAATAATATTTTTCCTATATCATAATAAAGAAAAAATAGAAATTACTTTCTATCTTCTTACCAAACTTTTAGATAAATTTTCAATAGCATTCTCATTTTCAATAATTGTTGTATAATCTTTGTATTCACATTTAGAAGTTTCCTCTTGCTGATATTTACTTAATTCATAACGTACCTGTTTTAAAGCACGTATTTTTCCTAAACGATCTTCAAAAATAGTTACTGTACTATTTTCAATTACACAACCATTCTTTGACATGATTTCTTTAGGTGCTAATGCTCCAATAGATGATTTACATAATTTCAATCTACTAGCTGGGATTCCACTCTTTCTTAATGCAATTGATAATTCAATTAATTTTCTATTGGCACGTTTTTGTTGAATCGTATTTACCATACATTCAGTAATTGTCATTGTCAAAATTGGAATAAGAGGTGTTAAAACAATTGAATGATATGGCACTAAAAATAAAGTTACTAATTTTAAAAATGCTACCATTAAAGCATAACCCCCCATATTTCTAAAAATAATATTTTTATAATTTACTTTTTTTCTTGCTTTAGAAATCAATTTTGTAATATTGTATTTGTTCATATTCATAAACATATCCCCCCTCTAAAATACGTTTATTTTATCATAAATCATAGTTTTGTCAAATTAGGCTATTTATATATTGTGTAAAAAAAGTTTAATGGTCATATTCACAATGTAATTTTTCTACTTCACAACTTCGTACATATTCGTTCATATATCTTTTTATCTCTTACCTTCTTTTCCTATTTTTCTATATGAACAAAAAGAACAAATTTAAATTGTTCTTTCTAATATTTATCTTTCTTTTTTAAGACCCTCACTAGTAAACAAATATAAATGCTCTGCTACTTCTTCGATATATTTTCTATCATGTGAAATGCTAATAATTGTACCTGTATATTCTTTCAATACATCACGAATAACTGGATTAGAAAGTGGACTTACATTCCTAGTTGGCTCATCTAATAATAAAACATTACATTTCTCTAACACTAATTTTATCAAAAATAGTTTGGCTTTCGTTCCTCCACTTAAAGATTTTATATCTCCTGTCATTTCTTCCTTTATAAATTTCATATTTCCTAAATAAAGTCTTGCTTTTGTAATACTTTCTTTGCTTTTGGTAGGAGCTAAAAAATCTAAAACAGTTTCATATTCACTTAAAATATCTTCATAATTCTGTGGCATATACCCTAAAATAATATCTTTCCTATTTTTTAAATCTTCGTAAATTTTTTTAATAAGTGTTGTTTTTCCTGTACCATTTTTCCCATAAATACAAATATGTTCTGGACCAATTATATCTAATTTTATATCACTCGACAAGATTCTATCTTTTATTTTTAATTCTGGAATCGTTAATTTTAAAATTATTTTTGTTTTAGGAATTTTCACCTCTTCAAAGAAAAAATGAATATGTTCTTCTACATCTGGCATTTCTGTTATTACTTCATTATTAAGTTTTCGTTCCTGCGATTTTAAAGAATGCATTTTTCGTTTCAACATTTTAGCCTCATGTGGGCTACTTCTTGAAATAATATTTTGCCTATGTTCTACCTTTTGCATTACTCTATTTAATTTTTCTTCCTTTTTATGATGTTCTCTTCTTTCTGATTTTGAAACTTGTTCTTGCTTCTCTATTTTTCTAAGTCGCATATTAACATAAGTGTCATAGTCAATTCTCATAACTGTATGACAACATTCCTTTTTTTTCTTTCTTTGTTCTAAATGAAGTATCATGTTAGCTGTATTAGCAAGTAATACTTCATCATGTGATACATAAATAATTGGCTTATCGGTACTTTTCATAAATTGTTCTAAATAAACCAAAGTTTCAATATCTAAATCATTCGTTGGCTCATCTAAACACAACATATCATAATCATTTAATAATAGTTTTAATAATCCAATCTTTACTTTTTCTCCACCTGATAATGTATTGATTTCTTGTTTTAAAATAGTATCGTTTAATCGAAACTCTTCTAAATATGAATAAAAAGAACCTATTTTCTCATAATAATCATTTTCACTAGAAAATAAAAATTCGTATACTGTCTGATTTCTATTCATGATTTGTTCTAAAAAACCAATTCTATTTTCTTTTCTGTTTATTGTTCCAGTTACTTTTGCGTATTCACATATTCCAAGTATCGCTCTTAACAATGTAGACTTTCCATTTCCTTCTTCACCTATGATTGCTAGTTTATCACCTTTATTCAAAATTAAAGATAAATTTTCTACTAAATATCTATCATCTATAGATATACTTACATTTTTTATTTCTAACACATTATGCCTCCTTTGGCATAATCAAAATTTATGCCTCACTTATTTTTCTAATATTCTCATGTTCTCACCTCTTTTTCATTAACTATTTTTTTATCTTTCTTTTTCACTTGAATATTTTATCACATCACCTGTTAAAGCATCTATTTCATACTCGTATTCAGTATTATCTTTAAAAAATTCTATCTCATAAACGAGTTTATCTTTTTCATAATCCAGTTTTATTTCTTTAAAATTCACATCTGATACATTTGCATGTATTAAGGCAATCTCTTTTGCTTTTTCTTTGGTAATAAGATTACTTGTATCTATTTTCTCATTTTCTTCTCCCATTCTAATTTGTTTTTTTCTAATTTCCCCTGTTACTGCATTAATTTCATATTCATAATTTATATTTTTTGAAGTATAAAATTCTATTTCATAAACTAAAATCCCATCATCATAATCTTTTTTTTCTTTCACAAATGTAACACTTCCTACATCTAAACTTGCATCACTAAGTGCTTTTTCTTTTGCTGCTTCTATAGAAATGACATTTTGATTATTTTCGCTAGCATTTTCTTTTTTCTTCTCTACTTCTTTTTTTATAATACTACCATCTTTCGCATCTATTTCATATTCATATTTTGTATTTTCTAAGGTAAAATCTACTTCATATATTTTTTTTCCATGCTCTGTTTCTAATTCTATATGCATAGATACATTAGAATCATTGATTCCCAAATCTTTTAATATAATTTCTTTTACTTTATTTTTATCTAATTTCTTTATATTTTTTATCAATAAGAAACCTCCTATCAATAAGCATAATACAATCGCAATCAATATTATCAACCATCTTCTTTTCATTTTATCACTCCTTCATTATAAACTTATTTTATTGTATCATAAATAAACAAAAAAATAGAAATTTCCTTCTATTTTTCACAAATTTTCATATACAATCTTTTGGCTTCCTCACTATTTTCTACTATTTCTGTATAATTTCCATATTCATATTGATTTTTATCTTTTGGAGCAATAGTAGTAAGTTCGCAACGTATTTGCCTTAATGCTTTTAACTGACTGTTATAATCTTGAAATACAGTTACCTCTTCTCTCTCCTTTACTACCCCACTACATTCTACAATTTTTTTATGGCGTATTGTTCCAAGTTCGGCTCTTTTCAATCTCATTTTATTTATAAACAATCCATTTTCTCTCAATTGCTCTGTAATTATCTCTAATTTTTTATTAGCCTGTTTTTTTATAATAAGTAAGCTTACTATTTCTATACTGGTCTTTAATAAAATTGGCAATAAAGCACTTAATAATATACCATTAACAAATGGAAAAAATTTATCAATAATAGATAGTATAACAAGTATAAATATATATAATTTAATATTTTGTTTACATATTTCTTTATAATTTATTTTTAATCTACTTTGAGCAATAATTTGATTGATATTATAATCATTTAATCGCATATAATCTACTCCCTCTAAACTTTTGTTACATCATATTCGCCAAAGAAAAAAGGATTAATCCTTTTTTTCTAATAATAACTGTTTTACTTTTTCTTTGCTTTTTACAATTTCAGTATCCATTTTATCTATATTTTCACATCTTGCCTTTTTTATGTTATCACGCAAACAAGCTACATAACGATGCGGATTTCTTAGTATTTCACTTCGAATTTGTTTAAGAGCTTTTAATTGTCCATAATTATCTTGAAAAACAGCTATCTGAACTTTCCTAATTCCAAATGGATAATTCTCCTCTTTTTCTTTATAACTCTGAAATGTAAAAGTATTTGCCTTTTGAAGTTTTAACTTTGTCGTATAAACTCCTGATTGCTCTAATTCTTTTACAACACCTTTTAATTTTCTTGATGCAGAGAAACGTTTTATAGCAGGTCTAGCATAATTAGAAATAGAAATATTAAAAGCACCAATGGCAAATCCAAGAGCCACAAACTTAGCCGTAGTAGGTATCATAAATGTAGCTATTATTCCAATAACAGCTAGTATACAAAATATAACTGATTCATCTTTTTCTTTCTTTTCTATATGAACATTACTTTGCTCAATTAATTTTTGAATATTATATTTATTTAAATTCATATTTTCCCCCTCCAAAAATCTTCCTTATTCTATCATATTTCCTCAAAAATGAAAAGATTTTGTTGCAAAGTTATGATTTTTTTCATATAATGAAATTAAGGTAGAGACTGAAAGGAGTATTTCTTTGCTTAGCGCCAGGACTAAAATAGTCGACGAGGTTAACAGTGATCGAAAGATTCGGCGGGTACTGTTACGGATTTGTGTAGTCGATAGAATGTATGTCAAAAAGCAAAATCAAAATTGTAACAAAGCTACATTCACACACATTTTTTTATAGTGAAAGAAGGAATTAAAAATTATGTGTGGAATTATTGGATATATTGGAAGAAAAGAAAAAACACTTCCAGTTTTAATTGAAGGCTTAAAAGCCTTAGAATATAGAGGATATGATTCAGCTGGAATTGCATATCAAAAAAATAACAAAATAAACATAATAAAAGCAGTTGGAAGAATATCTAATTTAGAAGAAAAAATAACACCCCAAGATAGCACTCTTGGAATTGGTCATACTAGATGGGCAACTCATGGAAAACCTAGTATTAAAAATTCTCATCCTCATCAAGCGGGAGATATTACACTTGTTCACAATGGAATTATTGAAAATTATGTAGAATTAAAACAAACATTAAGTGAAAAGGGTTATCAATTTCATACAGAAACTGATACTGAAGTTGCTGCTGTGTTTATCGATTACTGTTATCAAAGTGCCAAAAATATGATATCAGCACTCAAGAAAGCTCAAAAAAGATTAAAAGGATCTTATGCATTTGGAATTATCAATCATAAAGAACCTAATGTTATATATGCTATGAAGAAAGAAAGCCCATTAGTGCTTGGAAAAACAGAAAATGAATTATTTTTAGCTTCTGATCCATTAGCAATTTCCTCTCATACAAAAGAGATTTGTTATTTAAAAGAAGGAAGTATTGCGAAATTAGAAAATAATAAAGTTACCCTATTTGAAGAAAAAGAGATAACTCCTACTTGGACAACATTAAACATAGAAGATTCTAAAGCAGATAAAAATGGATATGAACATTACATGTTAAAAGAAATCTATGAACAGCCAAAAGTAATTGAAAATACGATTAAGCCATATTTGACAGAAAATGGTACACAAAATATACCAGATTTACATAAATACCACAAAATTCAAATTGTCGCTTGTGGAAGCGCTTATCATACAGGCTTAGTTGGAAAATATATAATAGAAAAATTTGCTAATATACCTGTAGAAGTTGAAATAGCAAGTGAATATCGTTATAAAAAAGTATTTTATGATAAAAAAACACTTGTTATTGTAGTTTCGCAATCTGGTGAAACTGCTGATACACTTGCTTCTCTTAGAAAAGCAAATCAAGATGGAATTGATACATTGGCTATCGTAAACGTTATTACTAGCACAATTGCAAGAGAAGCGAAATATATACTTCCTGTAAAAGCTGGAACTGAAATAGCAGTTGCTACAACAAAAGCTTATTTAGCACAATTATCTATGTTTAGTTTAATTGCTTTTGAGTTAGCTCTTAAAAATAATCTATTAAGTGAAAAAGAAACTGAAGATATTTTATATTCTTATCAGACACTTCCAAAACAAATTAAAAATTTACTAAAAAACATAAATGTAAAAGAAATATCAGAAAAAGTATATAAACATAATGATATATTCTTTTTAGGAAGAGGAATTGATTACTCAATTTGTACTGAAGCATCCTTAAAATTAAAAGAAATTTCTTATATACATAGTGAGGCATATGCTGCTGGAGAATTAAAACATGGAACCATTTCTTTAATTGAAGAAAATACTCCAGTATTCTCACTTATTACAGATAAAGACATTTATGAAAAAACAATTAGTAATATTAAAGAGGTAAAAGCAAGGGGCGCGAATTCTATCGCCATCATTACAAAAGAATTAGATGAAGAAAGTGATTATTATGATGAAAAAATCATAGTTCCAAATACTCATACTTTATTACAACCAATTTTAAATATCATCCCCTTTCAATTACTTTCTTACGAAATTGCAAAATTAAGAGGCTGTGACATTGATAAACCTAAAAATTTAGCAAAATCAGTAACAGTTGAATAACGAATTGACTATCTATCACTTTTATACTATAATGTAGATATGAGAGATATAAATTCTCATAAAAAAACGGAGATGCTTAATTGGTGAAATTAAGTGTTGTCCTATTATTTAGATAGAACAAACACGTCTTTCGAGTTAAAATTAAAGTGCGTGTTTTGTTTTACCTAAAACCTTCTGAAGTCCAACAGAAATGATGCCAAAAATAGGAGTATACCTCATAAAATTTGCTGTCATAAGCGAAGATAATAAAAACATTTAAGTGATATAAGTAAAAAAGAAAAAACATAAATAGAAAGGAGTAATCAACTATAGAATTAAGAATTTCTATATGGATTGATTATATAAGAAAAAAATGATTAGTATAGATGATTATATATTAAAATCTTATAATATGGAGATAAATAAATATGATAAAGGTGGCTACTTTTTATTTAATGATGGAACAATATTAATAAAATATGTTTCATCAAGCGAGCATGATCCACGTAAAGGAGAAGAAAAAATAGCAAAGGCTGTTAATGAAAAAAAAAATAAAGGCATTAATACGCCTGCCCATTTAGCGGTAAAACGTACTGTTGAAGATGGATTAAATGTTTGTTGGGTTTTGCAAGAACAAGCAAAAGGAATAGAAATTACTAAAATATTAGAAAGTGAAGAAAAAAGAAAAGAATTCTTAAATTTATTAGTTATAGCTCCTCAAGAACAATATGATAAATTAGTAACAGATATGTGTGAGCTTTTTGATTTTGGACTTGAAATAAAGCCTAAAAATTATTTTTATGATGAAATAAATGGTTTTACTTTTATTGATTGTTGTTATTATGATATTATTGATTTTCCAAGAAGATTAACTGATGAATTATTTTCGGCATATAAAGATATATCATCAAATTTGGAAGCAATTTTTTATAATATCATGTCTACAACTGATAGAGAATATAATATAATAATGGAAAAACTTATAATATCAATGGAACGAAAAATTCCTAACTTTAATGAAAATATTAGATGGATAGCTAGAGGAAGTTATAACATATGTCAATTTTTAAAGCAAAAAGGATATGCCATAGGCGATTTAGTTTTAAATGAAAAAGAAATAAAACAATACAATTCTGCCATAATAAGCCTTTTTCAGAAATTATTAGAGAAAATCTCTACTGATGATATAAAAATTGAAGAAATAACAGAACAGACTTTTTACAATAATTTATCGTACATACCAGATGGAATTAACCTTCTTAATGATTTTTTTAACTATGTAGAAAATACAGAAGATTATCCCAGTAATACAAATGTTTTGGAAGCTAAAAAATATATAAAAAAATTGAGACAAAAAGAAATAATGAATTTAATAAATAAACTAACAATGATTAATCATAATCAATATGAATTAATAACTAAGAAATTATGTAAAGAAAACGCTTCTGAATTGGCTATCGAGATTGCAAATCAAATGAAAACGATTAATACTACTGATGATGTTTTACGATTAGTAAAACTATGTTATAGTTTATCCTTTGAAGGAGATATTCATATTCTTATTGCCTCTATTTTAAGGCTTTTAAAAATTCAAGTAGTTTACATTAATGCAATAAAAATCAGTGATTTGATGTTAGAACTTCAAAAAGATGCATATGAAATATCAACATTTATGGAAATAAAGTTAAATGGAAAATGGTATTTGCTAGATCCTAATAAATGCTTTTTGTATGACGCTTATAATTATGAAAGTAATGTTTTGCCATTAGGCTACTATGCATATGTTAAAGGTGTTAACAAGAATGATTTAAATGCTAAAAGTAGTAAATATATAAAAAGCATAGAGGATTTTTTTGGAAACTTTTACAATTTTCAAGATGATTATAATGGAAATAAGTGGAAAGATAATATTCAGGAAGAGAATGCTTTCACGACCAATATTGATAATATGACACGCAGAATGTAATTTCAGGACAACACTTTAAATTCCAATGAAACACTCCGACTTGGTATTATATAGACGACTATTTTCTTTGTAAAGTTACAGAAATTCTAATTCTGTAACTTTTTTTGTGCAGATTTACCATTTTTGCCTAACAAATTTTATATTTTCTGAACTTATTTCTTATCAAATAATCAATTTTTAGGGATTTTGCAAAAATAAAAGTCATAATCTTTAATTAGTCCATGGAGTAATAAC
>CANSDD010000010.1 GCA_947645535.1 uncultured Mycoplasmatota bacterium | reverse complement strand
ACTATTCTTCCTTTTTAGAGCTTTATTTTTTACAGATTTTCTATTTCTGCTTAACTAATTTTATAAAATCTGCTATAAATTATCTTCAATTTTTTAAATTTTGTAATCTTCACACTAACAATATAAAAAGTCACTAGTATTTTCTAGTGACTTTTTATGTTTATTTTTTATGTTCTTCTAGGTCTTGATAATATCTTTTTCCATAATAAATGCCATCAATATATTTTTTTAAGGTCATTTCTCTTTTCTTTTTCATATTATCTTTGTCCTTCCAATTGTTTTTCTCCAAGTTTTACAAGTCTTCTTGTCATTTCTCCTCCAACTGTACCATTTAATCTTGAACTTGTATCAGCTCCTAAAGTAATACCAAATTCTTTAGCAATTTCATATTTCATATTTTCTATTGCACTTTTACTTCCAGGTACAACTAACTTATTATTCATATATTTTCCCCTCCTTCATTATTAGTATGAGAAAATATATCATATTTATAGATAGTAATAATTGGAATAAAGATATGAAAAAAGACAGTACATTCACTGTCCATTTTTACTATTTACTTATTTTGTATAGTTAGAACCACCTAAATGTTGTTCACCCATTTGAACTAATCTCTTAGTGATTTCTCCACCTACAGAACCGTTAGCTCTACTAGTAGCATCAGGACCCATATTAACACCTAATTCGCTAGCGATTTCATATTTCATTTGTTCGATAGCTTGTTTAGCTCCAGGTACTACTAATTTTTGTGTATTTGAACTATTTTTCATGGCTTTCACCTCCTGTACAGTAATAGAATGTGTACAAAAGGTTTTTTCATACATAAATTGTATTGGTAATTTTTGGTTATAACAAATCACTATAATGATCTAATTTTAAATCTGTAATTACTTCTATATTAGAGATACATTCTTCTATTAACATTTTATAATCAAAATAATTTTCATATTCTTTTGCTTTCACTAACTCTGGATTAATAACTGGATGTTTTGGTAAAAAGATTGTGCAGCAATCTTCAAATGGCAAAATACTTGTTTCATATGTACCAATTTTTTTTGAAATTTCAATAATTTCTAATTTATCCAAACAAGCTACTGGACGAATTACTGGCATATTAGTGACTTCATTGATAACTGCCATACTAGTTAATGTTTGACTTGCTACTTGACCAATACTTTCTCCATTTATAATAATTTTACATTTTACTTTTTTGCCGTATTCTTCTGCAATACGATACATCATTCTTCTCATGATGGTTATAATATAACTATCTGGAACATTTTTATAAATGGCTTCTTGAATTTTAGTAAAAGGAACAACATGTACTTTTATATGTCCTGAATATTGATTCATGATATTCGCTAAAGAAATTACTTTATTTTTCGCTTCTATACTTGTATGAGGAGGAGATTCAAAATATAAACATTCTATATCAACACCTCTTTTTAAAGCCATATAACCAGCTACTGGACTATCAATTCCACCACTTAACATCAACATTCCTTTTCCTTGAATACCAACTGGATAACCACCAAGTCCAGGAATTTCTTCCGTATATAAATATGTTCCTTCTCTTCTAATTTCGATTTGCAGTAAAAGATCTGGGTGATGAACATCTACTTTACAATTTATATTTTTTAAAATATGTCCACCAATCATATTATTGAATTCCATAGAAGGAATAGGAAATGATTTATCAGCTCTTTTGGTAGCAACTTTAAATGTATTAAATTTTTTTTCTTTTAATAAGCTTAATGCTTTTTCTTTAATGTCATCAGTATTAGTGTTTACTGGATAGCAAACAACTATACTATGAATACCAAAGACATTTTTTAACTTTTCTACAACTAAAGAAATATCATGCTCTTCTACTTCTATATACATTCTAACCCTATCTTTATTAAGTTTAAAATTAAAATCTTTTAATAATAATTCTATATTTCTAGCAAGCATATTGATAAATACTTTTCGGTTAGCTTTTTTCGTTGTTAATTCTCCATACTTTATTAAAATTAAGTGTTTCATATTTTTAATTTTCATTGACGATTTTAATAACAAGAGAGATATTGTTTTTTCTAAATTCCATCAATTACATTCCTTTTATTTATTTCTCTCTACTATTTCACTTTATTATGTTTTCTTGTTCTTTCAAAATAACGTCTAAATAGTTCTCTTAAATTTCCTTTTTTAATTGCTAGCATCTCTTTTCCATCTAACACTCCATCTATTATCTCACAATCATACAAGATGTCTACTTCAAAATTTTCTATTTCTGCACAAAAATCATCTAAAGAGGCAATTTGTGAATCTGTTACAGTTTTTGGCATAATAAAAAGACCACTCTTCCCATATATTTTTTCATTCTTTGTTGTATTCAAAAATACAATATGCCCAAAAAGAGTAAAGAAATAACTAATAACTTCAGGGCGATGTCTATAAGTTAATTTTTGAAAAATAGATGCTTCAGAATACCTTTTTTTAGCTTCTGCTAACAGATTTGCTGAATGATATTCATGTTCTAATTTGGAATCTCCTAATCTTTCTATCTGTCCATCCCCAATGTTTTTTGCTATATCTGCAACCCCATAAATAATAGCTAATTTGTGATTTTCCATTTTTTCCTCCAATATTTCTATTTTATCATAAATTTAATTATTTTGATAACGTAATCCTTTTGGATAATGATTTTTTAATTTTTTATTTTTAGCTTTAAATAAACCTAATGGGTAACCATCTACCATTAAAACTCCATATCCATCTTCTACATCGCCTTCTATTTCTTCTCCTTTTAAATAGCAAATAGTTCTGTTATCATCAAATGAAAGAGATAGCTTATTTATAAAATCAATTCCATAAGCTTTTACAAATTGATGATGAGGAATAAAACGTTCTTTTTCTATTTCTCCCATTTTCACAAAACAAGATAAAAGAGTCATTTTTGGTATTAGAATAGAATGTGGCAATATAACAATATTATTTTGACATTTTTTTATAATATAATCATTTCTTTTTAAATTTTCTTTCATAAATGTAGTAACTATTTTCATTTCTTCATTGGAAAGATTTGTTAGATTATCTTCTATATTTTTATATTCTGTTTTTTCTTTCTTTTGTATAACTATCATAAACTGGCCTTCTCCATATAAAAATGGATAACATCTTCTTGCTTTATCTGTTGAATATTCTTTTTTTATTATCACTCCTTGATTTGTAATAGAATCAAACTTTGAGGGAATATCAATTATTTCAAAAGAATGCTTTGATAAAAAATCTATAATTTGTTCCTCATTTTCTTTTTTATTAAAAGTGCAAGTAGAATAGATTAAATATCCATTTTCTTTTAACATACTAACACTATCTTCTAATAATTCTTTTTGTATTTGACTAAGTTCATCTATTTTTTCTTTAGACCACTTCCTTCTAGCAGTTTCATCCTTTCGAAACATTCCTTCTCCTGAACAAGGTGCATCAATTAAAATAACATCAAAATATTCTTGATAAATATTTTTTAAAGATTTTGAACTCATAGAAGAAACCACTACATTTTTTAGACCAAGACGCTCTACATTACTAAGTAACTTTTTGGCTCTATTATAATTGATTTCATTAGCTAGAACAAAACCATTTGGGACCTGATTAGATAAAGCCAATGTTTTTCCTCCTGGAGATGCACATAAATCTAGCACTTTAAAACTTGATTTTAAAGGAACTAGTAATGGTGGCAACATAGCAGAAGATTCTTGTACATAAAATAATCCTGCATGATGATAAGGATGATTTCCTATTTTCTCTTCTTCTATATAATAACTTCCATCTATCATAGGAATACTTTTTAGTTGAAATGACACTATTTGTTCTAATTCTTTAGAACTAATTTTATCTAATTGTAATTTTATTGATCTTTTAGGTTTCTCTAAATAACTATCTAGTAGTTTCTTATATTCTTCTTCTGTTAATAACTCTTTCATTTCTTTTAAAAATTCTTCGGGCATACTATTCTCCTCTTTTCATATTTATTATATCAGAAAAAGAATCAAATTCAAAAAAGAAACAAAATAGTAATTCTGTTTCTATCTCTCTTCTCCATAAAGGTTTAATAATTTATCATAAATACCTGGCTCTATTCTATTTAAACTATTGATAGATATTTCTAAAGATTTTTGATATTCTCCTTTGCAAAATAAAACTTCTGCATAATTAAGTTGTTTATCCAAATCTTCTATACTAGTACGAAAACGATTCCCATATACAATTGCCATTTCAGCAAATATAGCAGTTTTCATCATCTCTTTAGTTCTTGTAAATAATTTTAAAGCTAAATCACGAGCTGTATCTACTCTTGTATTTAATATATCAATTGTAATTGGTTTTTTATCTAATTCTTTTACTATTTCTTTAATTGCAGCTTGAGCCTCATTTAATTCCACAACATAATTTTTAGGAATAACAGGTAAATTATATTCTTTTACTTTATTTCTAGAGTTTTTTAAAATTGCTTTTACTTCTTCTAACTGTTGCCTTGCTCTTACTTCATCATCTCTCATACTACCAATTGTATCTAATGTCTCATCTAATCGATCTTCTAAACTTGATAATCTAACAACTAAATTTTCTACTTCTTTCGTTAACTTTGAATATGCAAATGTATGATTACCAGTATGTCCTAATAAAACAACATAATCTTCATTTAAAGTACTCAAATCATCATGAATATGATTCAATTCTTCTACATCTTCTTTTGATAAATCATATATTTTTTTTACATGATCCATACCCGAAAATATTTCTAATACAAGTTCATTTAAATGTTCTAGTTTTTCTCTAAAAGAAGCATTTGCTTCTTCATAGTTGTGTCTTTCCATTTTTTCTCTATCAAAATCATTAAATACTGATTCAAAATAATCCAACAATACTTTTAATTCAAATAAACTGTCTTCTAAGTTTAATACTTTGGCTCTATCTAGAATATCACTAATTTTCTTTTCAGCTTCACTAATATTATATTCAATATTGAGATAATCAAGTGGATATCCATCTTTTACCATATCATCATAAATATGTTCAATTTCATTCATTTTCTTTGGCAAAATAGAATCTGTCAATAAAACAATGGCAGGTACTTCTTCTAATACTACTTCCATATGTTTTAACATATCTTCAATTGATTTCATAATAGAAGTAATTTCACTAAAATCATTATTGTCCATAGCAATTTCAAAGGCTTCAAATCTTTTAGCAATATTCTCAAATTGCATTCTTACTATTTCTCCAAGCCTTCCATATTCATTCGCACTTTCTGTATACTTTTGATAAAGTTCACGATAATGTGCTTTTAATTTTGTTACAATATCTCTATTTTTTTCTTCACTATTCGTTAAATCTCTTATTTCTTTTAACAACCCTTCAGAGTTAGCTCTTACTTTATATAATTCCATTTCTAATTTCGCTATTTTATAAAGAGTACTTTTATAATCCATTTGCGATAAGGAATAATCTGCTTCTAACATCAAATCTGTTATTTTAGGAATTTGTGCTTCTTTTATACTATCTAATCGCTCTTTCCAATCATTATATAATATTTCTAATTTTCCAGTTTTCATAAATGCTCCAATTTTCTCTAATTCTGGACTAATTGAAGTACTATCTAATGTATTCTTTTCTATCTCTAAATTTTCAAGTATTTTTTTTAATTTTCTATTTTTACGCATTTGGATGATATTTAATGTTGTTACAATCAAAACAATTGCAACAAGAAAAAATGTTACAAAAAGCAAAGTCACACTATCCACATTATCACCTCTATTTTACCTTATATTATATATTCTATCACAAAATCGATTTTTTTTGACAAAAATTTACTATTTTTCACATATAATTTTATTGATATTATAACTTTAGTATTGACAAATTCTAAAAAAATAATATAATTATAACTGTTTATGCATCTAGCAGCATTATTTTGAAAATAATAAAATGAGTATTCCCTTTTAGGGGTTATCAGTAACTTTTGCTGCAAAGCGAAGATATTAGTTTACCTCATCCTATTATTTTGTAAAATATTCTTCTGATCGTAAACACAAACGAAAGGAGAGATTTTTGTGTCAAGATACACAGGACCAATGTATAGAAAATCACGTCGTTTAGGATTTTCTACATTAGAAACAGGAAAAGAATTAGCAAAACGTCCTTCTATTCCAGGACAACATGGAGGAAAGAAAGGAAAAAAATTATCTAACTATGGAGTTCAATTACAAGAAAAACAAAAAGTTAGATTTATGTATGGTTTAAGTGAAAAACAATTCCACACATTATTTGAAAAAGCTGGAAAACAAAAAGGTGTTCATGGTGAAAATTTATTAAAATTATTAGAAAGTCGTTTAGATAATTTAGTATATCGTATTGGTTTTGCTACTACTAGAAAAGGCGCAAGACAATTAGTTAATCATGGACATATTACAGTAAATGGTAAGAAAGTAGATATTCCATCTTACCAATGTAAACCTGGAGATGTTATTTCAGTAAAGGAAAATGCTAGAGAATTAGTAATTATAAAATCTTCTTTAGAAGCATTACATAAACGTGTTGAATTCGTTACTTATGATGAAAATAAAATGGCAGCTACTTATGTAAGATATCCTGAAAGAAGTGAATTAAATGCAGACATCAATGAATCATTAATTGTTGAATTCTACAACCGTTAAAAACTACAAAAGTAGTTTTTTTCTTATTATTATATATTAAAAATAATAAAAATATTCCAATATATCAAATAATTTATTGTTATCTTTATTTTTTATGATATAATAACTCTCTAAAAGGGGGAAATTTTGTGGAAGTTAATATAGAATTTAGTAAAGAAGAATTAGAAGAAATACATGAAAATTGTTTTTGGAACTGTGGTGGAGAAGGAAATATTTACAGAATCCCTATAGGAAGACATAATATTTTATTAAAATTATTTTATATTCCATTTGAAGATCGTTTTTGCTTACCAAAAAGAACGATTGAAAATAAAGAAAAAAAGATAACACTATTAAGAGACATGAAATTACCTAATAAAGTGCAAGTACAAAAGAACATATATTTAAAAAATGAATTTATTGGTTATGCTTTAAACGAGGCAGAAAATTATCAAGATTTTTGTTTTAATGCATTTAGTACTTATCAAAGAATGGAATTTTTAAAAAGACTTAGAAGAGAATTACAACATTTTCATGAATTAGGCATTATTTATGGAGATTTAAAAAGTGATAATGTTTTATCACATGTTAGTAATTATAAACTAGGTTGTCTTTGTGACTTAGATAATGTCCAAGTCAAAGACTATCCTATTGATCTTATGAGTAGCTATGTAGATGAATTTTTATATCAATATGGAGATGCTGATGAAAATTTAGACTGGTATGTGTTAAACTTACTTACTTTAGAAAGTGTTTATCATTTAGATCGGACAACAATTGAACCATATCACGAAACAAGGGCTTTTATGGATCATTATAGAGGTAATAGTGATGCACTTAGAAGTATGCAACATATCAATAGTCATTATGAAGGAAAATTGCTTCTTGATGATCCTACTTTTTATGAAGAAATAGATATATCTTACTCTAAAAAATAAATATTTTATATAAATAATTTTAGATTATTTTTTGACAAAGAATAAAGAATATATCAATGAAACTTGAATATAATAAAAAAGGAAACATTCAGTTTTGCAATGTTAAATGTCTACCTAAAAAATAATTGAGTTAGACACTAATTCATACGAATAAGTGTCATTTTTTATAACTGTTACCAATAAGGTAAGGAGTAATAAAATGATAGAAATGTACCTAAGATTTTTTGGTTTAAAAATTCTTTTTTTCATTTTTATCAAACCTCCTTTCTTATCAATAAGATTGGAGATAGACATTCAACAACTAAAGTTTCTAAATCTAATTATACTGTTTTACTAGATATATTACAAAAAAGAATTTATATTTCTTATCAATATCAGACTATTTTTCTGATATTTTTTATGTTGATAATACATTTATTTTTGTTAAATTTCTACTTCAGAACAACACAAAAAAGGAAAATTACCTTTCCTCATAAATTGCAATTAATGTTATTTCAGTTGGAAAAATAGGTCCACCATGATTTCTTAAATAAAAAGTATACCCTGGTAATATCTCCTCTATCATTTTAGGTATTTTCCAAATATCTTCATGATTATGATACACTGAAATAAGTAATTTAGGATGTTCCTCTCTAATATGTCTACTAGAACCTAATAAGGCTTTCTGCTCATATCCTTCAATATCCATTTTAATCATTGTAATTTCTTCTTCAATATCCTCATCCAATGTTACTGCATCTATATATATTTCTCCCTTTTCTTTTACTGTATTTGCCGAGGCATCTACAGAACTTTCTTCTATATATAATTTTTCACTTTTATCACTAACTGCTTTTCTCTTACAAATAATATTTTCATATTTTTTCGTATTTGCTTCTAAATACTGGAATACTTCTTCTGTAATTTCATAACAATATATTCTTTTATAATTTTCTTCTCCATATGTATCTAAATAACTATAAATTGTATCTCCTATATAAGCTCCTAAATCCACAATTACTTCATTTTCATCTGGCTTTACAATGTCTAAATCAAAATAGTCTGGATACATACTTTCCATTGTTTCTTTTAATGTAATAAAGTCATATTGATACCAGTTGCGCATAATTGCTAGTAAAAGTTTTTTAGAACGATAATCGTTTAAATGTTCATAAAGCCATATATAATCATCTAAATGATTTGTAAAAGAATCCACTTTTCTTTCTAATTCCTCAAATTCATTATTTTTAAAATCTAATTTTCCCCAATAATCAAACTTTTTAAAATAATCTTCTATTGACCTTTGTATTTCTTCTGGTATTAACTTAAAATTTTCTTTCATTTGAAATAGTAATTGTTCTCTTGTTGAATTTTTTAAAATATCTATCAAGTGATAAAATTCTCTATCTATTTTATTCATAACTCAAACTCCAATCACTTTATCATATGTATTTTTGAAAAATAAGTACAAAAAAAAACTGATTTCTCAGTTTATTTCATCATATATTTTGCAGTTCTAACCATTTGAGCACTATAACTCATTTCATTATCATACCAAGCAATTACTTTTACTAATTGTTTTCCTCCTACTTCTAAAATATCAGTAAGTAATGCATCTACCATCGTGCCATGAGTATCACCAATAATATCACTTGATACAATTGGATCTTCTGTATAGCCTAATGTCTCATTCGCATTTTCTTTAAATGCTTTATTGATTGCTTCTACAGTTGTATTTTGTTTTAGTTCTAGTGTTAAATCAATCATAGATCCAGTTGATGTTGGAACTCTTATTGCACTTCCGTCTAGTCTTCCTTGTAACTGTGGTAATACTAATCCTACAGCAGAAGCTGCTCCAGTTGATGTTGGAACCATATTAGCTGCTGCTGCTCTACCACGTCTTGCTTTAATTCCTTTTTTATGAGCAACATCTAAAATTGCTTGATCATTTGTATAGGCATGAACTGTTGTCATATATCCTTTTTCAATTCCAAAATATTTATCTAATACATTTAGTACAGGCGCTAAACAATTAGTTGTACAACTTGCTGCACTAATTACTTGTTCACTACCATCTAATATATGTTCATTAACATTATAAACAACGGTTTTAAGGTCTCCCTTGGCTGGTGCAGAAATAATTACTTTTTTAGCTCCAGCATTTATATGCGCCATTGCTTTATCTTTGTCTGTAAATTTGCCAGTACATTCATATACTACATCTATTCCAAGTTGTTCCCAAGGCAAATTATTTGGATCTGTTTCGGCATATACTTTAATATGTCTTCCTCCTACTACAATATCATTTCCTTCAAAACTAATTTCTGTTTCTCTATATCTTCTATGGTTAGTATCATATTTAAGAAGATACGCTAATTGCTCTGCATCTGTTAAATCATTAATTGCTACTACTTCAAATGTAGGATCTTCTTCCATCAAACGAAATACTAATCTTCCTATTCTTCCAAATCCATTAATTGCTACTTTAATCATTCTATTCTTTCCTTTCTTTATAAATGAGATTGTCTCAATACATCATAAATATATATTTTTTTATTACCAATAATAAATTTATTTTCTAACATTTTATATTTTATAGATTTTTCATCTAAACAAGTACAAAATATATTTTTTGTGACATTTACATCTTCAGTTACTAAATCAAATGTTTTTTTCATTCCATCTTTTAGCCAATCCTCTATCATTAAAGATAAAGCTTCTGTTACTACTTCCATGATACTATTTTAAAATCCACTTCCACCTATAAATTCTCTAAGTACTGAATCTTTTGGAACATCATCACTTGGTATTGGTAAGAAGTTTCTTAAAAAGTTAATTAAACGAATTGCTTCTGGGTACATTTCATCATTCTCTTCTACAGAAAATAAAAGTGGTTCTGCATACGTTTTAAGTACTCCAAGCTCATAAACAAGTGCTGAATTAATAATTGCATCTGTATCATCTTGAAATGGATATATCCATTTAATTTCGCCAGCACTAATATTGTTCCACATCTGTAATGTTTCAGCTGCACTATATCCACGATATTTATTATCACGAATAATTCTTCTTAATTTTCTTGTATCACTTGTATGAATTCTATTATGGTTATCAACATTTAATTGTGTAAGTGGACTAATAAAAATCTTATATTTATTCTTTCTATCAATTGCTAACGTTAATTCATCATTTAAAGCATGTAATCCTTCTATCACTAAAATGTCATTTTCTCCTAACTGTAAATAATTTTTATGAAATTCTTTTTTTCCTGTTATAAAGTTATACTCTGGTAATAATACTTTTTCTCCTGCTAATAATTTTGTTAAGTGTTTATTAAATAAATTGGTGTCAATTGCTCTAATTGATTCAAAATCATATTGACCTGCTTCATTTTTTGGAGTATCTTCTCTACTTAAAAAATAATCATCTATTGAAATAGTATGTGTTTTAAATCCTTTACTTTGCAGATAAACACATAACTTTTTCGCAGTCGTTGTTTTTCCACTAGAAGAAGGACCAGCAAGCAATACCATTTTTATATTTTCTTTATCATCATATATCTTATCAGCAATTCTTGTTAATTGACTTTCATAGTATGCTTCTGATAAACGAATAACTTCTTTATATTTTCCTTTTGAAACAATTTCATTTAAATCTGCTGCATCACTAATTCCAACAAGTTGTCCCCATTCTGTATATTCTAAAAAACTATTAAATACCATAGAATGATGTACATAATCCAGTGTACACTCTGGATTTCTAAGTGTTGGTAAACTCATAATAAAGCCATTATTTTTAATATATGTTAATTTAAATTCATCAATTTGACCAGTACTATAAGCCATTTCACCAAAGAAATAATCATATACATCATCTAAACGATATAGATTTACATAAGTATTACTAATATATTTTAGTACTCTTACTTTATCCATTTGATGTTTTTTTCTAAAATAGTTAATCGCATCAATTCTAGCTACAGAGATTTTTGAAAAATGTAAATTTTGTTTATATAAATCCCTCATTGTTTCTTCTATTTTTTTCATAACTGGTTTATCGAAGTCTACTCCTTTTACGCGACAAAATACACCATTATCCATAGAATGTTCAATATGCAAAATGGCATCATCACCAAGTACTTTTTTTACTGCTACAACAAGCATTAAAGATGCACTTCGTTCATAGACTGCACTACCTACACTACTACTACGGTCATAAAAATTTACTTTACACTTACCAGTTGCTTTTTCTCCTAATTCTACCAAATCATTATTTACATTGGCAATTAAAATAGGAAAATTATAGTATTTTTTAAAACTTTCACTAATTTCTAATAATGATGTTTCATTGATAAATTCTTTTGTTTCTTTATTACAATAATTAACTTTTATTACTTTTTCCATCCTATCCCTCTTATTCTATATCATTATTTTACCAAAAAATAGGTATTTTGTCACACTTTTTACTGTATATTTTATCTTTTTTCATCTTACAATAGTAAAGAGGAGGATAATTATGGGACTAATACCTACAGTAATTGAAAGAAGTAGTAATGGTGAGAGGGTTTATGATATTTATTCTAGATTGTTAAAAGATCGCATTATTGTACTTAGTGGAGAAATTGATGATAATAGTAGTAATTGTATTGTAGCTGAATTATTATATTTAGATTCTTTGAATCATAATGACATTAGTATTTATATCAATTCTCCTGGTGGAAGTGTGACTGCTGGAATGGCAATTTATGATACGATGAATTTTATTAAAAGTGATGTCTCTACAATCTGTATTGGTATGGCTGCAAGTATGGCTGCGTTTTTGCTTTCTAGTGGTACAAAAGGGAAAAGATACTGCTTACCTAATAGTGAAGTAATGATTCATCAACCACTTGGAGGAGCACAAGGTCAAGCTACTGAAATTAAAATAGCAGCGGAACATATTTTAAAGTTAAGAGAAAAATTAAATAATATGTTATCTGAAAATACAGGACAAGATTTAAAGAAAATAGAAGAAGATACCGAAAGAGATCATTTTCTATCTAGTGAAGAAGCTTTGGAATATGGACTTATTGATAAAATATTAGAAAAAGAAAACAAATAAGATTTGACAATATTTTCTTGCTCGTTATAATGTAAATATGAGATAAATCTCATAAAAAAATGGATAAGCTTAATGGCAAAAAATACTTCTTAGCTTTGTTTTGTAGAACAAGCACAAACTAAAAGTGCTTGTTTTTGTTTACGTGATAACATCAACATACCAAAAAACATTCCTGACTCGCCGCCTGACATCTTTATCAAAAGAATTATGAGTGCGATGATAAGAAAAAAGATGATTTTTAGCAAGTAAAATAATAATTGTTCCATTTTTTCGTATTTCAATCCTCCTATAAATATAGTGAAGACAACACTGCCATTAAGACAAATCCAGTTTGGTATTATATAACTTGTAAAATCAGTAATATAACAAATTGGTATTATTTTTATTACAGATTTTTAATTTCTGTTAATCGAATTTAACATATCTGTTATTTTTCTTATCAGATTAATAAATTCTATACTTTTAAAAAAAGTACTTCATAAATCTAAGTACTTTTTTATTTGACTAAAACCATTCTTGCAAATGATTCTACTAATTTTTTATATTTTTTTTATTCTCCATTAATATCTAAATTTGGAAATTCTTTATCTATACTATCTCTTAATTCCCAATATTCCCATGAATACCATGAACTTAAAATATAATATGTATCTTTTTTATATTCTATTTTATTTTTTTCTTCTTTTTTATACCACTGAGGATGTGGCATTTTTAAAATTTCTTTTTCCTTTACCATTAATTTATCTTCTCCACTAATATTTACTAATTTTTCTAAATCTTCTTCGCGATTGTCTCTAAAATAAAGTAATATCTTTTTTACAAATTCCGAAATACTTTTACACTTTATACCTTTAATGCTATAAATTTTACTACTCAATGCCTTTTTCATTAATTTTTCTAAATCTATATTTTTATCTTTTTCTTCTAAATTAATATATTTATTGATAATATTTAAAAAGAGATTTCGATTATCAAGAAAAAATTTTTCATATTCTTTATTGTTTCCTAAATCTCTAAAAAAAGAAAGTAATTCTGATTTATTTTCTTTTACAAAATTATCAAGTTTCACCTTTTCTTTTTTGGTGATAATAATTCCATAATCATCTCCAGATGGTGTCGATAAACAATGAAAGTAATCTTCTAATACATATTTTGTTTTTTCATCTTCATTCTCTTCTATTTTTTCTAGTATAGGAAGCAATACTTGTTCATATAACCATTGATAGGTAATAGAATGAAAATTATGTTTCTTTGCTTCATCTGTTTCATCATTAAAAATAGGATGTAAATATAAACAAATAATTTCTTTAAATTCATCTGATTTTTTTACCTCATCAATATATTTTTTTGGTTGCTCTTTTCCAAAAATAGCCTTTATTTTATTTTCTATAATAATACAAACTGGAATTTCATTTAATTTAAATTTAATAAAAATATCAATATTCATTTTCTCCCTATATACAGAAATATCACTTAATTCATATTTTCTTATTTTTAATATTTGCTTTATGGTATTATTAAACGGATACTTATTTTCTAATAATGCATTTAATAGTATTTTAATTGGTACCTCATTTAATTGATGAGATTTTTGAGAATTTAATAACCATGCTAAAAAATTACTATGTCTAATTTCCATTCTTGAAATTCCATAACGACTAGCAAAATCTTCTCTTTGATAATACTTTTTAAAGAATTGAAATTCTTCACTTTTTTCTAATATGTCTTTTGTATTCATAATAACTACCTACTTTCTTTTTACTTTTTCGTTCAATAAATTTCTAAGTTCTTCTATATTTCCATCTTCGATATCTTCTTTTCCTACTATATATACTTTTACATTATTTAAATAAATATAAAAATAATTTTTAGTTTCATAATAGGCATAAATAATGTCATAAGGAATGCGAGCAGTAGAATATTTATCTATTATTTCTATATATTTCTTAGAAAAAGTAAAATGGTTTTCCAAGCCTATCATTATACGATCACTTTTTAAAACATAATTTGTTTGTATTTTTGGTACTACAGATGAATAAAGATATCCAAATATATAAATTCCTAGTACCAACCCTGGTATTCCTTCTACATAATTTTTATTAAAAATATATTGTATTGCACTTATACATACAATAATTCCAAGTACTGTAAGCACAATTCTATATTTTGTTTGGCTTTTAAATTGAAATTTTTGAAGTTCTAGTACATTTTCTTTTGTATAAGTTGTTTTAGCTTTTATCATATAATTCCTTTTTTCTATAACAATGGTGAGAATATTCTTACAAGTGATTCTACTAATTTTCTCATATGTTTTCTTCTCTTCCATTCTTCTAATACAACGGGTTTACTAACAAGTAAATCATCTTCAAAATCTTTTACTAATTTTTTAATACTAGGATCTTCATATAAAATAACAGTATCTTCAAAATGGAGTCCAAAACTACGATAGTCAAAATTAACAGTTCCAATACTAGCTATATCATCATCAATAATGAGTATTTTACTATGCATAAATAAATCACTATACTTATAAATTTTTACCCCTACTTCTAATAATTCACTAAAATATGCTTCTGTTGCACGATAAATCATTTTTTTTCCTTTATCATGTTTTCCAGGTACTAATATTCGTACATCTATTCCCGATGCAGCCGCAATACGAAGAGCAATAATTAACTCTGAATTAGGAATTAAATATGGTGTTGTAAGCCATATCCTTTTTTTAGCTAATGTTATCATCTTAAAAAATGCATCTTTAATTAGTTCAATCTCTGTATCAGGCCCATCAGCAACCACTTGCACACCACTATGTTTATTTTTGATTGGATGATATTCTGTATACATAGGTTCTAATAATAATTTACTTGTTGTATGATACCAATCACGAATAAAAATTGTATTTAATTCTCTCGCTGCATTTCCTTCTACCATAATATGAGTATCTCTCCAAAAGCCATAATATTTATCTTTATGAATATATTCATCTCCTATATTAATTCCACCTGTGAATGCAATTTTATTATCAATAACAACTATTTTTCTATGATTTCTATAATTTACACTTGGTCTAAAAAGACGAAAATCAATTTTATTAAAACAAGCCGTTTCAATTCCACATTTATGTAAATCTTTTAAATAATGATTTGATAAATCTACACAACCAAAATCATCATATAAAATTTTCACTTTTACACCATTATTGGCTCTTTCTTTTAATATTTCTGTTATTTCATCTAATAATGTTCCTTCTTTGATAATAAAATATTCTAAATGAATAAAGTTTTTTGCTTTCTTTAATTCTTCTTTTAAACGTTCAAATTTTGCTGGTCCATTTGTCAATATTTCGGTCTTAGTATGAAGAGATAATGGATAATTACCTATATTTTCTAGTAAATCTACAAGACTTTTTCTATCATCTATTTTTTCTTTAAACTTTTTCGCTTCTTCAGTATCTTCTTTTAATACTTTATCAATCACTTTATCTACATTTACTTTAGGATCGAATTTTTTAAACCGATTATATTCAATTCCTAAAATAACAAAAAATAAAAATCCTATTACTGGTACAAATAGTACAAAAATAGCCCATGCTATTTTGGATTCTATTTTCTTATTTCCAAACATAATACAAAATGCTGTAATAATAGATATTCCATTTACCAAAATGTAAGCAATTGTATTATATCTACTTGAAATAAAACTGTTAAAATTAAATAACATAATCACTAAAAATATACATAAAATAACTAATACTTGACTTCGTTTCATACTTCACCTTCTTATTTTAGATTATATCACACATTTTCATCTACTTTTGACTTTTCTATCACATTTTTTTCAAAAAATATTTGACTTAATCATATTTATACAGTATAATGTAGATATGAGATAAAATCTCATAAAAAATGGATAAGCTTAATGACAAAAGTTAAGTACTGTCCTATTTTGTACAGAACAAGCACTTTTAATTAAAAGTGCTTGTTTTTGCTTGCATAATAATGCTTCAAAACCCCCCTGTATATCTTATCACATCTTAATCAAAAGAATAAGAATGATAAATAAAAGTAAAAATATTATTTTAATTAAAACTCTACCATACATTGTCCTCCCTTCTAGAAGGACAGCACTCGTCATTAAGACAAACACGACTGATATTATTTTATTTATAAAAAGTTAGATATCTAAAATTTGTACTATATTTCTTACAAATATTTAAAATTTGTTTAACAGATTTTCTATACTCTGTTATTTTTTATTATGGATTATCAATTTTTAATAAATTTATTTTTTTATTCTCTTTTCTCAAAATAATAAAAAATGTAGATAAAATATTCTACACTTTTCATAATACTATTTCATTTCAGTGCAACTTTCTCCTGCGATAAAATCATAAACAAATTGACGATTTTCTATTGATACTTTCACCATATTACTATATGGAATCTCTTCTTCAGTAGCTGGATCAATAATAGGAGCTGACAAATAACCATTATTTACTAGCTTTTCTATTGAAATACAATATATATTACCTGCTTTTTTCTCATAATCATTTAAATTGGCTTCTACATAAGTACTAGCAGCTTCTTCTAATAACATCTTTGTAATTTCACTAATCTCAGTTTTATTTTTCCTAAATTGATTTATAACAAGTGGAAAGACAAGTAAAGATAGTACAGCTATTACTACTACAACCCCTAATAATTCCACTAATGTAAATCCTCTATTTTTCATATACACTTTCTCCTTCTCTTTCCTATCTTACTATTATTATAAAAAAAAAGAAGCAATTAGTCAACTACTTCCACCCTAAGTAAATTTGTATGGTGAGCCTGTTTAGCTGGAAAACCACCAGTAATGATAATCGCTTCTCCTTTTTCTAATTCCATAAATTCTTTTGCAGCATCAACACTTCTTGAAAGAACTTCATCAGTAGAATCTAATACTGGTAATACACTTGTATATACTCCCCAGTTAAGAGCTAATCTGCGGCCTGTTTTTTCATCTGGTGCTAATGCTAAAATAAAGGCATCTGGTTTTAAATTACTGATAACACGAGCTGTATGACCAGTAATTGTTGGAGCACAAATCAGTCTTGATTCTAAGCGACTTGCTGCTTCTACTACTCCACTCGCAATTGCTGCAGTAACTTCTTTTGTTTTTTCTTGTTCATAAATATAATCAAATTCTGTATATTGTTCTGTTGTTTCGCAAATTTTTGCCATTGCTGCTACAGTTTCAATAGGATGTTTTCCAACAGTTGTTTCTCCTGAAAGCATAACTGCATCTGTTCCATCTAATACTGCATTTGCAATATCACTGGTTTCTGCTCTTTTTGGTCTTGCGTTTTCCATCATAGTTTCTAGCATTTCTGTTGCAACAATACAAATTTTTCCCATACTACGACAAGTTTGTATCATTCTTTTTTGAATAATTGGTAACATTTCGCTTGGAACTTCAGCGCCCAAATCTCCACGTGCTACCATTACTCCATCTGATACTTCTAAAATTTCTTCTAAATTATCTAAACCTAATTGATTTTCAATTTTACAAATAATTTGTAAATCTTCTCTACCATATTGTTTCAATAATTCCTTTACTTCTAAGACATTTTCTTTAGAAGATACAAATGAAATAGCCAAAAATTCTCCCCCATGTTCACAAGCATATTTGATATCTTCTTTATCAACTTCACTGACATATGGAATATCTAAGGTAACACCTGGAACACTTAGACTTTTTCTATTTCCAAGTTTTCCACCACTAACAATCTCACAAGTAACTCCATCTTCTTCAACACTCTTTACTTGAAGTTTCATTTTTGCGTTTTCTAGTAAGAACTCATCGTTTGGTTTTAATGAATTTAAAGCATCTGGATGATTAACAGAAAATCTTTCACTTGTTCCCAATACATTTTCTTTTACAATACGAATCTCTTTTCCATTTACTAATTCAATTCCATCATTTTCCATCATTCCAGAACGGAATTCAGGCCCTTTGGTATCCCAAAAAATTGCCACATTCATTCCCGTTCTTTTTCGAACTTCTCGAACAGAACTTGTTGCTTTTTCTCTTTCTTCTAATGTTGCATGAGAAAAATTGATTCTTGCTACATTCATTCCAGATAATACCATTTGTTCCATGACATCTACTTCATTACTTGCAGGTCCAATACTACAAATTATTTTTGTTTTTTTAAATCTTTTTTCTATTTTTTCCATATTAATAAACACTTCCTTTTTTATGTGGGCGTATAACATTTTACTATGATTTCTATAAGAAATCAATAGTTTTTTCTATTTTTCTATATTAAGAAAATTCATGAATATAATATGTAAAAATTAATTTTTTGTACTATCCTTTTTTTATGACATTTTAGACATAATAAGTCCCTCTTTCACTAACCATTATTTTAAAAATTTTTAATCCAATTTAAAACTAAATCACTAATTTCTTTTTCCTTATTTGTATAAAAATGATTAGCCCCTTTTATATACTTATAATCAAATTTATTACAATTAACTGCTTTTGATTGTAATAAATCTAGATGTAGATAATACTCTGCTTCTTCTGTACCAGAAAAAGTTAATATTGGCACATCAATGCTTTCAAATTGCTCCCATTTTTCTGGATTTGCTAGTATAGGTAAGTTATTCACATTAGAATGATTTTTATACCAATTATAATAAGTTCCTGAACTCATATACATATATTCTTCCACCATTTTGTGAAGTAATTTCTGAGGGAACCCATTTTGTATATTTTTCTCTGCTTCTTTTAATAATTCTTCATAATCATCTTGAACACTAAAATGACTTCCAAGCATATCAGGAGCACTTGCTAATATAAGTCCTAAAACTTCTGGCTGCCTCTTATAGTAATAATAAATAACTTTATTACAACCATAACTGTGTCCCATCAAAATAATTCGTTTATAACCTAAAGTTTTTGCTTGATTGATTGCTAAATCAATATCGTAAATACTATCTTCAAATATTTCATACATACAACCACATCTTAAATAGGTTCCATCTTTCTTTAAAATATCATTTTCTATTGAGTGTCCTCTATTATGCTCATAAAAAAATCCAATATTATTTTCTGCCAAAAGTTTTCCACAAACTACTGCAAAATAATTATCCATAATCGTTTGACACATACCATGAATAAAAATAACGCATATATCTTGTTCTTGACTTTCAAAATGAACCATTGGTAGTCTTAAACCATCTTCTGTATAAGCATCGTTAATAAATTCAATATTCATAATTTCTCTCCAATCTAAAGTTATCAATGATTATCTTCCAAAATAGTTACAGTCATTTTTTCTGACATTTTGAACAATAATAAGTTCCTCTACCACCAACTTTTATTTTTAAGATTTCACTACTACATTTTGGACATTCTTTCTGTCCATGAACATATAATTCATTTTGAAATAAACCATGAACGCCTTCACTAGATTCAAAAGTTCGAATGGTTGTTCCCCCTAATTTAATTGCATGTTCTAATACTTTTCTAGTATTTGTAATGATATTTTCACGCTCTTTTTTGGTTAAACTAGAACAGGGTTTTAATGGATGAATACAAGATAAAAATAAAATTTCATCAGCATAAATATTTCCAATTCCTGTTATAATACCTTGGTCTAATAAAGTTGTTTTAATAGGAAGTTTTTTTCCATGATATTTTTCTTCTAAATATTTTTCTGTTAATTCTTTATCCCAAGGTTCTAATCCAAGTTCATTTAAAGGTCTAATATCAAAAACTTTTTCTTTTTCTATCAGATGCATTTTTCCAAATTTTCTAGTGTCATGATAGCGTAAACTCGTTCCATCTTGAAATGTAAATTTGACAAGTTCATGTAACATTTTCGGTTCTTCATTTTCCCGTATATAATATTTTCCTTCCATTCTTAAATGACTTAGCAAATAATAATTTTCTAATTCAAACATAAGCCATTTTCCACGTCTTTCGATATTTATAATCTTTTCATTCATTATTTTCTCTTTAAATTCATCTGTTGTTGGATATTCTATTACATTGTTGTGATAAATGTAAACTTCTTCTACTATTTTTCCAATCACTTGAGTCTTTAACGTTTCTTTAACAGTTTCTACTTCTGGTAATTCTGGCATAAACTTCACCTCATCTCTATATTATAATAAAAAGATTATTCAATCACAATCTGATTTCTATTATTTTTCTATACATTTATTACCATTATTTCTTTTGAAATTTATAAAGTACTAAATTATTTTTTTCAAATTTTGTTACTGTAGTAATATTTTCAGAAAATGAAAAACGTGTAAATTCTACTAATGAAGTATTATCTCTTTCTTTTATGTTCTGATTATATATAGTATCTATATCACTATTTTCACTAACATAAAAATGTACTTCCTTTGGTAATCTTCCTTCTGGTCCACCTAACCATATTTTTAGATTTTTGATATTTTCCGCTTTACTAAAATCAACAATCATTCTTGTCCACACACCTGTTCCTGCTGCCGACGAATAATTAAAAATTGTACTTGTTGTAGAGCCTTGACTATTAGATGTATATGCTGTTTTTCCATCATATAAACGAGTTTTTGGCCATGCTGTACTTGTCCAATAATATGGGACACCATTTGTTGATTTATCATAAATTTTAGGAATATCATATGCTATTTTTTGACTAGAATTATTATAAATTTCTAATTCTGTTATTACACTTCCGTTACTACTAAAATGATCATAAATTTCCATTATAATATATCTACTGTTGATATCTCTTTTACTAAACTCATAAGGAGATGAAACTTTATAAGTCTTATGCAAAGCATTATCTATTGCTTCTACATAAATATAATAAGTACCTTCTTCTAAATTTTCTAAATCATATTCTATATTATTTGTTTTTTTACTTTCACTCCATGGAATATTGTCATATGATAAAATTCCATTATCTTTTACTAACGCATAACGATATTCTTTTATTCCAGATGAATAATAAGGATCAGTAACATCTACTTTTACTTGTAATATATTAAAATCATTGGCTACTTTTATTTCAGTAATTATGGGTTCTTTCGTATCTTCTGGGTAAATAAAATAATTGGTATTATTTGTTGGTGTTTCATAAATAGAAGTAAATGTCTTATCATAAATAATAGGAAGAGTATCATCTCTAGTTTCAATATAATCTTTTTTAAAAGAAGAATTTAGTTCTAATGAATAACGATATATTTTTATATTACGAGGTTGTCTTCTATCACTACCACCTGTCCATAATTTGATGGTTTTTATTTCTTTCTCTTCACCAAAATCGATTAAGAATCTTGCATATTTATTTGTTTCATTTGAATTATAAATAAATAATGTACTTGTTTGTCCTCCATCTGGATTAGAATTATATGAATAGGTTCCATTATTTAAATTATTTTGACTCCAATAGGAAGAACTATTCCAATAAAAAGGCAATCCCTTTGTGGTACTATCATAGACATCTCCTACTGTATAGTCTATTTTTTCATTATGATTATCTAAAAATTCAAGTTCATTAATTACGGCTCCATTTCCATTTAAATGTTCAAAAACTTCTACAACTAAGTAACGAGTAATAACTGGTTCATAAGATAATAAATACATGACACTAGTATCATTTGTATGATTCTGATTATCCTTTACTACCACTTCAAATTGATACTCTTCATTATTGTCAAAATGTTCAAAAGGAAATAAATATTCACTTAATTCTGATGTATAACTAGTAATAATTTCATTTTGTTTTTTCACTATAAATTCATATTCTGTAATTGTAGATGTTTTAGATGTTGCACTAGAAGTCACTAATAATCCATCTCCCCATTTTGGCTCTACTGTTAAATTTCCCATGATAATAGGATTATCTGTACAAGGAGAAGATGATAATACAATTTTACTTTCGTTATATTCTTTTTTCGCACACCATTTTCCATTATCTACTTCTACTTTTGTTTGCCCTTTCTCATTCACAATTATTTCTCCATAAGCATCCAATTTCCCACTAAAATTTACTTCTGGTACTGTTTTATTTCCTTCTATTACATAAGAAAATGGTAAATTTGCTTCATTTAGCATAGCATCTAATTCTGTTATTTCTAGTATTCCATAAATACTATCTCTAAAAGATTCTTTTCTTGATTTTTCTACAATATTTAAGATAATTGGTGTAGCAATGAGTACAATTATAACCAATATTACAACAACAGCTAATAATTCTATTAAAGTAAATCCTCTTTTTTTCATTTCTTACACCTTCTATTTTTCTATTTATTATTGTATCAAATTTATAGGAAAAAATCTATTGATTATCTTTTTACCCCTTCATACATCATATTGATACTTACATTGATATCTCTATCGTTAATACAATTACACTTCTCACATTTCCACTTTCTAATACTTAAATCTTTTATCCTTATATTTTTATTTTCACAATAACTACATATTTGACTTGATGGATAATATGTATCTATTTGATAAAATATCTTTCCTTTCCATTTACTTTTATAGTTCCCTTATAATTTATTCCTTTTTCATCTTATATAGTTGCAATTTTTTTTCTTCTTTCTTCTGTATTAGACCAATATGGTTTACCATTTCTATATTTCTCTAATAAATTCCTTATTTTTCTTATGCTATTGATAATATTTTCTTTTGTATTTCTGCTATATAAAACGTTTAATTCATTGATGGAAGCCTCTATTTTATCAAGTAAAAATTTACTTTCCTCATAATCACCTACCATGGAAAAATATTCTGCTGCATTTATATATAATTCATAGCATAAACTATTTTCATTTAAAATTTTATTATACCATTTTTGTGGTGTAATAAAATCATTTCTAAAATAAAAATTCAATAAATCATAAAGTATATCTTGACTATTTATCATATTAAAATCATTTTTATCTAAATATTTTAGTGCCATTTCTTCAAATAAATCACTATGAATCATCTTCAAATATTTACAATTATAATATTCTTTGTTTTTACCTTTATAATCTTTTAATAAAATAGAAAAACAATCGCACCTTTCCTCATATGTACTTTCTTCAATAAAAGTATTTAGTCTATTGTCATCTTGTATAATTTCTCTTTTTATTATATAATTTAAAACTTTTTCTAGCTCTTTATTATTAAGACAACTATCGCATAAAAAAGAATTTGTTGTTTTCTGACAATTTAAACATTCCATTTTATTTCAACTACTTTTTAAATCACTTTTTTGCCTTGCTTTAATACTTTTATTATAACAAAAAAAAAGGCAATTCTCCTACAAATTTACTTTTTTATAATACTTATTCTATTATTTATCTTCTATCGAAAAAATATTTTAAACTGATTTTCTAAATAATTTATTTATGTGTCTACTCTAACACATTTTTGTTACTTTGCTATATCAGAATAACGCAAAAAAAGAGAAAAAATTTCTCCTCACTTTATATCAAAATTGGAATACATTATAATAGGTGATACTATGAATCGGAATCATAACTGGTGGGGAAGACGAGGATGTTATTTCATTGCTCATCTCATCTGCTCTATCATACTTTTTTATCAACTTATTCTAACATTTTTTATTGTTACTAGATTCAATTTATTCTTAATCTTTTTCTTTTGGATACTATCTATGTTTTTCCTCTTTTTCATAATATGGTGATAACAATATTTCAGTCTTATATAGTCTATCGATCATATTTCCTATTCGTTTACAATTATCATATTCTCTATCAGTTAATTCTAACTTATCTGGTAATGCAATCAATATAAATAATAACTTTCTCTCAGCTTCACTAAATGGGTAATTTTTTTCATATCTCTTTAATATTTCAGAAAAATCAAAGTCTAAAGAATGCTTTAAATATAATTTATACAAATCAAATACAGGCATATCAATTCTAGCTTTTCCCCAACTTGTTAAATAAGCATTTTTATTTCTAATAAAATGAGATAATTCTAAATTATTATGAATGACTACTAATCTTTCTTTTCTTTCATTTTGAACTAGTTCATACCAATGTTCCAGTTCTTTTTTAGCATAAGCAAGTGCAGCATAAATCTTAGATATATTACGTGCAAGTAAATATTCACTTGGACTCATATAAATATGTGATTCAATAATATTCATTCTATCATTATAATCACTATATAAATATTCAATATTGTTTGAAATATCTTCAAATATTGTCTTGTAGTCTGCTTCATCTACTTCTTTAAAATGAGTTGTTTTATTATGTAATAGACTTATTAGATCTGTTAAATCCAATATCTTTTGTTCTTCTGGCATTTCAAAATTTTCTTCATACTCTGTTATTTCATATTCATCATCTCTATCACTTACAATTTTAGGATAGTAAACAAAACTCCTAGAATCTAAATAGCGAAATATTGCTTCGTTATCTTTATTTTTAGGCTTTACTACAAACCTTCCTCTCTCTGTATCTACAAATGTTGCTTTTCCACTTTTTTCATAACGGTGTGGCTTTAATTCATATTTTTTTAATACTTTATTCACTTGCCTCATGATACCTAGCAGGAATAATGAGTTTATCACCAAGCTTTACTTCAGTTAAATCATTATAATAGGCAAGTTCTTCTCTTGTTGTTTCATATTTACTTAATATGCTATCAATAGAATCTCCTTCACGAATAATATATACACGATATGTCATATATGTTTCATTACTATCATCCATATTCCCAAATAAGGTAGTTGTTGCACTTTCTATTTCTACTGCATTATTTTCTAATCCTACTTCTACAGTCATCTCTTCTTTCACTAATGTTTCCTCTCTTTCTTCTTCCTCTTCTCTCTTTTCTTGTTTTTCTTCTATTTTAGGAATGATTACGGCTTCTTCTTTCTCTATTTCATTTCTTTCTTCTTTCTTTTCTATTAGTGGTTTTTCTTCTAATTTGTCTACACAAACATCTATATTAACCGCTAATACATTTTCATTGATAATCTCATAATAAAAGTCATCAATATCAATACTTGCATGATCTAATACATAATGGTCATCCATATGGATATCAAATGGTAAATCATAGGAAAATACTTCTGTATTTAAACTTGCATCCGTAATTTTGTATTCTCCACTTAATGAAAATGAACCTGATATGGTATGTTCACTTTCTTTATGTAAAGAATGTTCTAAAGAAATACTTGTTATTTCAGCTAAATTCGTTTTAAATATAATTTCTTTTTTAAATGGAACTATCTTTTTCATATTCTATACCCCTTTTCATTACACTATATGAAAAATTATTTTAAATATTCAAAAAACAATTAGTTAAAACACATATACATAAAATTTTAACTTTAGATTATGATATGAACCCCGTTTCTTGGACATAGAAACGAGGTTTTTATATGAGTAAATTA